>JBBRIK010000082.1:0-10253 GCA_038221045.1 Gemmatales bacterium | reverse complement strand
AGGCGGCAAGGGCGGCGCACTCAAGACGAGCAACTCCGCTCTGGAGATGTGCAAAGTAAGACACGATCACCCAACGGTCTGCAACGGTCTCGTTTGACTCCATCAGACCGATGAGTGCATGACGGCGCGTCAGCAGGACGGCTTCGTGGCTGAGGACTTCCACGTTGCCTCCGTCCGAAAGGTGCAGGCGAAAGGCCGCGAATGGCTTCGCCCTCAGCAACGCTCGGAGGTCGGTAATCGTGAACATCGGCTCATCCCTCCTTTCGCTTGCGTCCTGGCCCTTCGGGGGGTTCGTCTGCTCTGATATCTTCCCGGTTGGCGCGGGTGTTGATGGTGTCCCCTGCGCATTGAAGAACTGACGTTCAACGAGGAGGTTCGGAGCAAGAGTGCCGCTCGCGAGGCTGTCCCTCCCGATGTACCGTAGAGAATTTAGCGATAGTGCCGAAGGAAGGGAACATCACATCACCCAACGCTGCACTCGATAGCGTAAGACCCCGCTGTCCAGCGCAGACGTGATCCCTGGAAGGCCGAACGCCCCGAGACGCCAAAAGCCTGACCTTCACATGCCCGGAATGCGACTGATCTCTTGAACGGCGGAGTAGCTCAGGAACTTGTCGAAGCGGATGCCTACCCAGCAGGAATTGTTCGCCGCCGGCGCCGACCAGACGACCCGTCCCGTGAGCTTGACCTTGCGGGGACTGCCCGGCGCCAGCAGGCAGACCTCGACTTCCTGGCCGGCAGGGAGAGGCTCGCGAAGGAGCAGCTGCACCCCTGTCTCGGAAAGGTCGATCAGGGAGAGGGCGAGGTTGGGTCCCAGGCCGAGCGTCCCCTTGCGGCAGATCGCCTTGCTGCTGCCGCGCGGGAGCCGGCGCGGGCTGGTGCGGCGATTGCTCCGGCTGCGCGGCGAAGACTCGAAGGAGTGCGGTTCAGTCATGGCACCACGGGTGAGTAAGGCGGGCGTGAAATCGCCCGGTACTGAACTATAGGCCACAAAACCGGGACGGTCACGCGGGATGCCCGCTACGCCGCAAGCGGCAAGAAAGCGTTCGCTTCTGTTGACCTGTCGCATCGGGGACGGTCTTGCTACAAGCCCCAGGGACGCCTTTCCGGGCCGCTTCAGGGCGGCCGCTCCCTTCGCAGGACAGGGGTGTGCCAATACCGAGGTCGAATCGGACTGGGCGCTGGCCTGTCAACGCCGATCCGAGAAGCCGTCGCGCAACCAGGCGTTGGCCAGGGCCAGGGCGCCTCGCGTGGCGGCCGTGTTTGCCAGGGCGTTGACCATGACGAAGTCGTGGATGATCCCCTGAAAGCGCACCGCCGTCACCCGCACGCCGGCCGCCCGAAGTTTGGTGGCGTACGCTTCTCCCTCGTCGCGCAGCACATCGGCCTCGCCAGTGATGACCAGGGCCGGCGGGAGTCCCCGCAACTGCTCGGTGGTCGCCCGGAGCGGGGACGCCGTGATCTCCTGCCGTTGCTTCGGGTCGGTCGTGTATTGGTCCCAGAACCACATCATCATGTCGCGGCGCAGGTGATAGCCAGTGGCGAACTGGTGGTAAGACTCGGTATCGAAGGAGGCGTCGGTCACTGGGTAGAAAAGTAGTTGCTGGCTGATGGCCGGGCGCGGCGCTCCTTCGCCATCAGGGTAATGGCTGCGGTCATATTGCCTCCGACGCTGTCGCCGGCGACCGCGAGCCGCTTCGGATCCAGGCCGTGCTTCAGCCCGTTCTCTGCCGCCCATTTGACCGCGGCGTAAATCTCCTCGATCGCTGTAGGATACTTGACCTCGGGCGACCGGCTGTAGTTCACGAACGCGATGGCTGCCTGGGCGCCGACCGCCAACTCGCGGACGAGCCGGTCGTGCGTGAGCGCATCACCGAACACCCACCCGGCTCCGTGGATATAGACGACGACGGGGAGCGCGTCCGCGGCGCCCTTCGGACGCACGATCCGGACAGACACCTCGCCGGTCGGGCCGCCTGGAACCTTCAAGTCCTCGACGTCCGCGTCCGGCTTACCGATCGGGTCGGACTGGACCTTGTCCAGGGTCTCGCGGCCCTTCACGGGACCGAGTTCGGTCAGGTACGGCGGCTTCGCGGTGGCCTGAGCAAACTCCTTGGCTTCAGGCTCAAGTTGGACGTTGGCCTTCATCGCATGTTCTCCTATCTTGATGGATGTTTACCCCTCGGCGAGCATTCCGCGCTACATCAAAACCCGTGGGTCCATCGGCTTCGACGGAGAGAACTCATGGGCGTAAGCGTTGGTGCAGCTCATTGACCGACATCCCGGCCGCACGGGCCGCGATCATTTTATCGGGATCGACATGGGTGCCCTCAGGGTTGGCGGCGAATTCCGGCGACGTGCGAATGGACTCACTCCACTTCTTCCAATCGCCGAAGTTGTCAACCGTCAGTTCGACGCTGTTGCGGTCAGGAGCATCGTCGTAGAACGCGGTCGATGCGCCGTGGTCCGCTGTGAGGACAGGTTCGATCCCAAGGCCCTTGGGCCGCGCATAGGTGGCCAACTGTTCGCGATCAAGGCCGGAAAACTCCGATGAAGCGTCTCGCCGCTGAGGGAGCGCCGTTCGAGGAACCACCATGAGACCTGCATCCCTGTCTATGCTACTGACTGGTGCTGTTTGCGCCTGTCTGGTGCTGCCATCTTCCGCTCGCGCGACTGACTGGCCGATGCTCGGCCGCGATGGAACGCACAATGCCGTCAGCCCTGAAAAGGACCCGCCGATCCGCTGGAACGTCAAGAAACCCGAGAACATCCTGTGGCAGGCGCGGCTGGGGGACAACGGCTTTGCGCCGCCGATCGTTTCCGGCGGTCTGGTCTGGATCGGCACCAACAATCAACGGCCACGCGATCCTCACTTCAAGGACGTCGCGGCCGTGCTGATGTGTTTCCGGGCCAGTGACGGCCAGTTCCTCTGGCAGTACCTCTCGCCGCGGCTCGAGAACGAGCATCAGGATGGTCCGGGACTGGCCATCCGCTGCGCTCCCCTCGACGAGGGTGACCGCCTCTTTTTCACGACCAACCGCTGGGAGGTTGTCTGTCTCGACATTGGCCCGCTGAAACGCGGCAAGGGCGAGCCGCGCTTGCTCTGGAAGCTCGACATGATCGAGAAACTCGGCGTGGCTCCCGTTGGCGGGCACCCTGGCTGTTACCCCCGCTACACTCCCTCGCTCGCCTTGTACAAGGATCGGCTCTACACGCTCACAGGCAACGGCGTCGATGAGGCTGGCACGAGCGTGCCGGCTCCGAATGCGCCGAGCCTGATCTGCCTCGACCGCAACAGCGGCAAGGTGCTGTGGCACGACAAATCGCCGGGCAAGAACATCCTGGAGGGCCAGTGGAGCAGTCCACTAGTCATTGAGGTCAAGGGGCGCGCTCAAGTCATCGCCGCTCAGGGTGATGGTTGGGTTCGCTCCTTCGACGCCCTGACCGGCAAACCGATCTGGCAGTTCGACTCCAATCCCAAGGACGCCGTCTGGAACCCCCGCAACCGTAACACGACGACGCGAAATTTCTTCCTGGCGACTCCGGTTTATGCTGGGGGACGGGTCTACATCGCCAACGGTCAGGGATCGGAATTCGCAACAGGACCGGGAAGGTTGTTCTGCATCGATCCGACGCGAGAGGGAGACGTAAGCCCTGAGTTGCCGGATGGGCCAGGCAAGGGCAAGCCGAACCCCAACTCGGCCGCCGTCTGGTGCTTCGAGGGCAAGGGTGGCAAACGCGCCGAATCGATGCAGCGCACCACCTCAAATGTCGTGGTCCACGAGGGTCTGGTCATCGCACCGGTCGTGGAGGGCTACGTTCATTGCCTGGATGCGAAGACCGGTCAGCGCTACTGGACGCATGACGTGAAGGCGATCATCACCGCCTCGCCTCTGGTCGTTGACGGCAAGATCTTCATCGGCGACCATGACGGCAACGTCGCGGTCCTGGCCCTGGCCAAGGAGAAGAAAGTTCTCGCCGTCAACGAGACGGAGGAAACCATCACCACCTCGCCGGTTTTCGCCAACGGCATCCTCTACGTCGCCACCGACTCAAAACTGTTCGCCATCAAGGCCGAGGGCAAGAGCGAGCGCACGCCCGGTCACTGGCCGCAGTGGCGCGGCCCCGACCGGAGCAACGTCTCGCGCGAAGAAGGCTTGCTGAAGCGCTGGCCGAAGGACGGTCCGCCACTGGCCTGGAAGGTCGAGGGCCTGGGTCAGGGTGCGGCGTCGTTGTCCATCGCGGGCGGACGGGTCTACACTCTCGGCTATCGTGACGAACACGAACGCCTCACGGCGCTCGACGAGACGACCGGCAAGCCGGTCTGGAGCGTGACTCTCGGACCTGCCGTCAAGGAAATCCCGGTCAGGTGCTGGCTCGCCCAGCGCACTCCCACCATCGACGAGGAGCGGATTTTCGCTATGACCGCTTGCGGCGAGGTCGTCTGCTTGCGGTCCACCGACGGCAAGGTACTCTGGCGCAAGAGCTACCCCAAGGACCTGGGCGGGAGGCAAGGGCGCTGGGGCTTCGGCGATCGTCCTCTGGTCGATGGCGACGCGCTGATTTGCGTGCCGGGGGGCAAAGAGGCCACCATCGCGGCGCTGAACAAGAAGACGGGCGACGTCCTGTGGAAGTGTCCGCTCCCTGAGGAGGACAGTCCGGAATATGGAGCAACCGTGTTGAGCCACGCCGGCAACATTCGCCAGTATGTCGTGGTCCTTTCCAACGGTCTGGCGGGTGTTGCGGCGAAGGACGGCAAGCTGTTATGGCGCTACGAAAGGGTGTGTACGAGTACGGGCAACTGTTATTCGCCGATACCGATCAATGATCGCATCTTCTGCGCGGGCAGTTACGGCAAGGGCTACGCCCTGCTTGACCTCACTGCCGCCGGAGGCGGAGTCGCGGTCAAGGAGCAGTACTATCACAGAACATCGCTCTCAAGGCACGAAACCGCCATTCAGGTCGAGACGCAAGTCTTTGTCAGCACGGCTCAGGGGATGATGTGTCTGGATGTGGAAACGGGCCAGCCCCTCTGGAAGGAGCGCGGCGAGGTCGGCAATGTTGAATCGATGACGTGCGCCGATGGACATCTCTATCTTCGCGCGCAAGAGGGCACGGTCGCGCTGATCGAGGCATCGACGAAGAAATACGTCCTCAAGGGAACGCTGAAGATTCCTGGCGCTCAGCCCAAGAGGGACTCAACGGCTCCCGTCGTCGCGGGCGGCCGGCTCTATCTGCGCGACGAGGATCGCATGTTCGTCTACGACGTCAAGGAGGGCGTCCCGCCCGGCAAGCCCGGTTCCGAAACCGTGCCGCCGCCGGACAAACCGCCGCCTCCACACAAGGACCGCGAGCCAGACGCCGTCTACGTCCCCACTCCTCAAGACGTCGTCGAGAAGATGCTCGAACTGGCGAACGTCAAGAAGGAAGAGACCGTCTACGATCTCGGTTGCGGTGACGGACGCATCGTCATAACGGCGGCGAAGAAGTACGGTTGCCGGGCCAATGGATACGATATCGATGCGGAATGCGTCAAGATGTCGCGGGAGAACGTCCGCAAGGCTGACGTCGGCAAACTGGTGACCATCGAACGCAAGAACCTCTTTTCGCTCGATCTGGCCGGCGCGGACGTGATCGCCCTGTACCTGCTGCCGCGGATGAACGAGCGCTTGATCCCGCAGTTGGAGAAGCTGAAGCCTGGTTCGCGGATTGTCTGTCATGCCAACGCGATTCCCGGCGTTCGGGCTGACCAGGTCGTCTCGATCGTGTCGAAGGAGGACGACGTGCCGCACAAGGTCTATCTCTACACCCTGCCGCTGAAGAAGGAGACGAAGTGAGCATTGCATCCGTTTCGAGGAACGTCGGGCGAGTCGCTTGGGGATGGGGTCTGCTGCTCTGCCTTGCTCTCGCGCCGGGTTGCAGCGGCAAGAAGGATAATACCCCCCTGCCGGATCCGGTCGAGTTCGAGGGCAAACTTACCGGCGCGGAGGGGAAGCAGCTGCTGGTAACCTTCACGGCCATCGATGAGGCCGTCGCCAAGAAAGGGAAAAACGTGCCCAGCGCCGTCGTTGATCCCAAAACCGGTGCCTTCAAGGGTAAGGCGGTGCCTGGTTCCTACAACGTGACCGCTCTTCCGATCGCGCAGGGCGCTCAAGGGGGAGGCGAAGGCCCTGGGCAGCACTCCATCGGGGCCACTCTGAAACCCACGCCTCTTGGGAAAGTAGAGATCCCCGCGGAGGGAACAAAGATCCTCGTCCTGAAGTTCCTGAAGTGATCGTCCTTCTTCACCGCTTGCAGCTTTGCAAATCGACTGCAAAGCCGCAAGCGGCAGAGAGGTTCATTCCGTTCGTTCGCGCACGTTGAACTCCAGTTTCCAGCGTTTACGGCCATCGCGGCTCAGACACGACAACTCCAGCGTGCCCACCTCCGTCACGCGACTGTGGAGATGCACGGGGACTGTCTGCCCCTCGCTCTGGCCGGTACTCGCCTCCAGGGTGGTCGAGATCGGCGGCAACTCCTCGATCTGTCCCTCCCACTCCTCGACGACGGTGCCGACCGCGTCGCTGCGCCGGACCGTCGAACTGAGGAAGCGAAAATCGACCGGCTCGCCGACGACGAGACCGAACTCCTGGCCCGGCACGTCGCTCTCCGTCCCTTCCTCCATCCCGAACGGAACAACGCACAGCGCCTTGATCGGCGGCCTCGCTCCCGGCACGGCGGGCATCGCCGTCTCGACGCCGACATAGTAACACCGGGCCGCCCCGCCCCGGATGCGCACGCCCTTGCCGCGCCGCACCATGCCGTAATAGGCTGCCCCGCGCGCCACCGCGAGATCGAGGTCATTGCCTTGCAGCTGCTTGACGCCGCTGTCGCCGGCCCAACTGCCCACCACCTCGACGACGCGATTCCGCAGCGACTCCGCCTTGAAGACACCGCCATTAAACAGAATCGCCGTCGGATGGGCGGCCGACTTCTTACGGCCGCGCTTCGCGACACGCTCCTTGAGCATCTCCGCATGACGCTGAAGGAACTGCGCCATGTGCCGGGTCACGCCGGCATCGCTGGCATAGGGCAACCCCAACTCCTGCAAGCCAGCGGCCCGCGTTCGCTGCGGCACGGCGTCGCGCCCGCACTTCGGGAAGAAGCCCTCGATCAGCACGCGCTCGACGTCCGCCCGCGCCAACTCCGACTTGATCGTTCCGCCGATGACGCTGCGGCCTCGGCCGACGACTGTCACTGGAGTCGAAGCGAGGCTCGGATCGGCGGATAGCTTCTCCTTGGCCGCCCGGCAAGCGTGCCACAACATCAGCTGCTGCCCCGCGTCGAGTTTCGTCCCCTTCGCCGCGAGCTGTTGCGTCACCTGATGGGCGAGGGCGAGGTCCATGTTGTCGCCGCCGAGCAGGATGTGATCGCCGACGGCAACGCGCGACAGCGCCAGGTTGCCGTCCTCTTCGGAGACAGCGATCAGCGTCAGGTCGGTGGTGCCGCCGCCGACGTCGCAGATAAGGATCGCGTCGCCGATCTCGACCTGCTTGCGCCAGGTGTCCTTGCTGCCCTCGATCCAGGCATAGAACGCGGCCTGTGGCTCCTCCAGCAGCGTGACGTTCTCCAGGCCGGCGGCGCGCGCAGCTTCGACGGTCAACTCGCGGGCCACGGCGTCAAACGAGGCCGGCACGGTGAGAATGATGTCCTGAACTTCGAGGCGATTCTCCGGGATCGGTCCCGCGATGAGGTAGTTCCACGCCTCGGCCAGGTGCTTGAGATAGAGCGTCGTCACCTCCAGAGGCGAGAGCATGCGGCTGCCCTCGGGCGCTTTCCAGGGTAGCACCGGGCCGCGTCGATCAATGCCCGCGTGACAGAGCCAGGACTTGGCGCTGGAGACGAGGCGCGTCGGTACGAGTCCGCCGTGATTGCGTGCGAACTCACCGACGGCGAAATCGCGATCAGCTGCCCACGGCAGTTTGAGACTGCCGGCGGGCAACTCGTTTGAACCGGGCAGATAGAGGAACGACGGCAGCAGCGAGCGTTCTTCAACGGTGCCGGGGTTGACGACCTGGGGAACCGGCATCGTCTTTGGAGAGGACTCCTCGGAGCCGGCCCCGGTGTCGATGTAGGCGAGGCTGCTGTTGGTCGTGCCAAGATCGATCCCGACGACATAGCGCGACGACACGGCGAATCCTCCCTCACGAAGACCTCGAATATCTCCTTTCCAGTATACCGAATGGCGACAAGGGGCCGTGAGGGGCAGGGAGAAACCGCAAGCCTCATTATGATTGGCGAGCCGCGACCGCAAGGGAGCGGTTGGAAGAAGCCGCTCCCTTGCGATCGCGGCTCGTTTCAGAGGCAGCATCTCAACCGAACAGCAGCAGCACGCTGTAGGGAGGCGTCGCGAGAAAAATGCAGCCGAGTTGCCAGCCGCCCTCGAGTTCCTTGCAGGAGCGGACCTCAACCTCGACCCATGGCGTCATCGGCGGCGAGCTATCGGGGCGCACCTTGATGCGATCGCCGACCGTGAACTTCTTCTCCGACCACAGGCCGACCCCCGTGATGGAGCGATCGAGGACGCAGCCGGGCAGGGCTTCTTGCGTTTGGTTGAGTTCGCTGATCTGGACGCCGATGCTGGACCCTTTGCGGCGAAACGCCTGGCGACGCTCGCCGGCGCTGCCTGCGGAAAAGGGATCGGGTGTATCAGCGGAATCGGGGTGCGGCCCCTCGATTGCCGGCCGTCGCGCCAGCAGCCGTGAGCCGAGCAGAAAGGCGAGGATGGCAAAGGCAGCGCCTATGCCGACGATCAACCAGAGGTCGTCGCCGGAGATCCAATCGAAATTCATCAGCGAAGCTGGCAGCATGGCCTATCACCGTGACTCGGGTGCGAGGAGGGGGATTCCGTCACAAACGTAGCATGTGATAGGCAAGGGGGCAAATGACGATCGCCGCTGGCGGGTTAGCGGTCTTCATTCCGCCACGTCTCAAGCGGCGATTCAGATCCACAGACGAAACCGCTGCCGCAACGACTGCGGCAATCTCGCCTCGACGACACGGCGTACCTCGTCGGGATGGTAGCGCGTGCTGAAATGGCTGCAGATCAGCAGCTCGTTCTGGAAGCGATCCGCGCGCTCGATGAAGTCATCGAGGTGCATGTGTCCGAACTTGTGGATCTTCTCCCGGCGATGATTGGGCCGGACGAAGCTCATCTCGGTAATCAGCACCTTGGCCTGGAACAGCGGCGGATAGTTGTCGATGCCGGCCGGGCTGGTGTCGCCGGTGTAACCCACCAGTGGCGTCCGCACCTCGCGCGTCACCTGCACGCCGGACTGACGCAGATCGCGAATCCGATCGCCCGGCAGACCGATATACTCCTCCTTGAGCTTGTTGCGGCGTTCCCAGACGAGGTAACCGACCGACGGCACCGTATGCGTGGTCGCGAACACAGTCACGACATGATCGCGCGACAGCTCGAACTCGTCGCCGGCGTTGACGCCCTGCAGATCGCACACTTGCCGGCCGCGGTCGAGCCGCTGCATGACGAGCAGAAACCGATGGACGTCCTCGATGGCGATGGCCGGCACATAGACCTTCGGCGGTTCCATCTTCATCATGCGCCGCCGGGCGACATAGACCGGAAGGGCGGCGATGTGATCGAGATGGGTGTGCGAAATGAGCCAGTTGGGCGTCCCCATGAAGTCCCAGGGCTGAGCGCCGAGGTCGAAGCCGATCTTCAGTTCGGGGATGCGCCAGTAGGACTGGACGGCCGCGCGCGAGTAACCCTCGATGGTCAACCCAGCATGCTGACAGGATAGATAAGGGGCGTTATCGACCATGATTCCTCCGAGTGTCTACACTATCAGGACAGTCGCGGAGGAGTAGGGTTCGTGGACTGTTCGCCGCTTGCGGCTTGGCGGTTGCCCTTGCGGTCCCTGTTGCCGGTAGATCCCGAAACCTCGTCAGGCCAATCCGTGATGCCCGAGCCGACTCCCAATCGAGAACCCCTCCCCTCTGAGCCAGCCGCTCCCGATCCAGGAACGCCCACGCAGCCGCCTCTGCCGCCGGAGGCCCAGGAGACCGTGACGGCCCCCGCCGGACGCAAGAGTCTCCCGCCCACTCTGCCCGGCTACGAGATCGAGGCGGAACTGGGCCGGGGCGGCATGGGCGTCGTCTACAAGGCGCGCCATCTGGCGCTCAACCGGGACGTGGCTCTCAAGATGATCCTGGCGGGAGCGCACGCCGACGCCGAATCGCGCCGGCGATTCCTG
>JBBRIK010000081.1:0-10277 GCA_038221045.1 Gemmatales bacterium | reverse complement strand
GAAAGAGATCGACTTCGCCTCCGGCGCTCCCGACGATCCATACGGTTTCAAGCCGACTGACCTTGTCGTCGATCGTGACGGCGCTCTCTTTGTAGCAGACTGGGCGGACGGTCAGCGTCCCAAACGGGGACGAGGACGGATTTATCAGATTCGACACGCCGGCAAGAAAAATAGACAAGGAGACAAGGAGACTGGGAGACAAGGAGAGAGAGAAGAAGCCGTCGGCCGCCTCGTTTCGGAAAGTTCTTTCGAGCGCTGCCAGGCTCAGGAGGCAATCGCCGGACGCGGTAAGGAGGGACGGGATGCGGTCGTCGAGGCGGTGGACGGGAAGAGGCTGGGTGTGCGCGGCCGGCTGCATGCGATCTGGATTCTGGTAAAGGTCGATGGCGCGGCAGCGGTCGAAAAGCTTCTCGGTCTGGCACAGTCCGACTCCGATCCGCGCGTCCAGGCTCAGGCGATTCGCGCTTTGGCTGACCTCACCGACCCGGTGCTCGTCCGGCATCGTCTCGATGCTGGTCCGGGGGACGCAAAGCTCGCCGCCCGGATCGCTGCTCTCGCATCGGAGAAAGATGCCCGCGTGCTGCTGGAGGCAACCATCGCTCTCGGCCGGCTTCGTTGGCCCGACGCCCCTGCGTGGATTCGCCGGAACCTGAAGCAGCCGGACGCCGCCCTCGCCCATGCGGCCCAGGGGACGTTCCGCCGCGCCGGCAACTGGCCCGCCGTCCTGAAGATGCTCGATGAACCTTCGACCGACCCTGTCCGAGGTATCGCTCGCCGTGCGGTTGCCGGCCAGTACGACCCGGTCGTCGTCGATGGATTGCTTGAGCGGCTGAAGAAGGAGTCCGATCCCGGACGCCGGCGCGAATATGCCGACCTGCTGACGCGCGTCCACAAGAAGCCGGCTGCCCCCTGGACGTACTGGGGCTTCCGCCCACCGCCGCGCCCGCCAGCCATCGTTGCCTGGGAGCGGACCAAAGAGATCGAGCAGGCTCTGGACCTTGTGCTGAGTGACACGGATCAGACCGTGCGCCTCAACACTCTGCGGCGCATGCAGCGTGAGAAGGTCCCCGCGCGGACGCCCACACTCGCTCGCTGGCTTGGCGAGGAACGCCATCCCGACGCCGTCCTCGTCCTGCTCGCCGCGCTGGGTGAGCGCCCCGCGGAGGAGAGCCGGCCTCCTCTGGAAAAGGTATTCCGGGACCGCAAGCACACATCCGCGAATCGGCTCCTGGCGGTCAGTCTCTTCCTCCAGGGACTCGACGCCCGGAGCGAGGACAAACTCCTGACCGTCATGGAGGCGGTCGAGGATGGCCCCGTCCTCGCTGAACTGCTGCGTGCCATCGGCAAGCGGCCGAACCTGCGCACGGCCGGGCCGCTGTTATTGCGCAAGTTGACTTCGACCCATGCGGAAGTGCGAGCGCGGGCCGTGGAATCGCTCGCTGAACTGGGAGTGGGCGAGTCTGCCGAACCCATCCGCAAACTGCTGAACGATCCGGACGCGCACGTCCGCAGCGCCGCGGCCCTCGCTGCCGGACGGCTGACGCTGCGTCCCGCCGCCGATCAACTCCTCAAACTGGCGCACGATCCCGATCCGGAGGTCCGCCGATCAAGCCTGGAGTCGCTGCGCCGGCTGCGCGAGACCCGCGCCCTTTCCATCGCCCTCGCCGCTCTCGATGATCCCGAAACGACCTTGAAGGGCCTCGAATATCTCGGCGAACTGGGGAGACCGGAGCAGGCTGCGCGAGTGACCAACAGCGTGAGCCGCCAGCCGTCTGTCGAAGTGCTTGCTTCCGCGGGCAAGGTCCTGTCCAGTTGGGCGTCGCGCCAAGGCCTCTCCGCGAGGGAGGAGCAGCAGATCGATGACGCTCTGGGACAGATCCACGCCAGCGGGGCGTTGCTGGGCTGGGAAGTTCGCGGGCCGATGGACCCGGTCCTCTCCGCCGGAACGGCAGCGTCGATTGCCTCGGGGAAGATGAGTCCCCGGCGCAAGGGTCCGGATCCGTCGCGGCTCGTCTTCTCCGCGGGTCTCGACTCACGGGTCCGGCCAGGTACGGGAACGGACACCAAGGACACCTGGCTGGCTCATTGTGAGATTGTCGTCTCCGCGCCCGAGCGGGTCGAGTTCTTCGCCGCCGGGACGGGCCTGCTCACGGTCTGGTTGAACGGCGCGGTGGTGCATCAACGCGATCGGCCTGGCGTGATCGGTCCCTATCCCGACCGCTTCGAGGCGCCGCTGGTCAAGGGACGCAATCGCGTCCTCGTCCGGCTGAGCGGGACGAAGGGGCCGGCCGAGTTTCAGCTTCGCTTCCGCCGCCGCAGCGCGAGTCCCGAGCGAGAACGGTTCGCCCTGGCGGCCCTGGCGCGCGCCGGCAACCCCGAGCGCGGCCGGCAACTCTTCCTCGATGCCGAGAAGTCCCTGTGTGTCAAGTGTCATCGTGTGGGCGAACAGGGCGAGCGCATCGGTCCCGAGTTGACCGGATTGGGAAGCCGATTCTCCAAGGTGTACATCGTCGAATCGGTCCTGGAGCCGAGCCGCTCGATCTCTCCCAGCTTTGAAACCGTGGCCCTCGCGCTCAAGAGCGGCAAGGTCCTCACCGGCGTCAAGGTGGCCGAGACCGAGGCCACGCTCACCCTGGCCGACAACGAGGGCAAGAAGCATGTCCTTCCGCGCAAGGACATCGAGGAGCAGACGAAGCAGCCGATCAGCACCATGCCGGAGGGGCTTGAGAAGCGGCTGACGGAAGACGAGTTTGTCGATCTGATTTCCTTCCTGGTGAACTTGAAGGAAACACGGGGCAGATGAGGGAATGGAGTCCGAATCGACTGGGAACGTCCCCAGAAGATGCACGCACTTGAAGGTAACGCGGGAGATGGTCGATGTCTGGAACGTCCGGAAATCAATCGCCGAGCAATCGCTCGGATGTACTCCACGCGGACTCTCGGGACGCTTCCCTGGAATGTGCGGCCGCCGGTGAATAGAGTGAGGAATGAGAATTGGCCGCGTAGATGGTTGCGCATGTCTCAAACCCCCGTCAGTTTGCTCGAACGGCTCCGCGAGCACCCGGACCCCGAGTCCTGGCGGCGGCTCGTGGAGGTATACACTCCACTCATCCACGACTGGCTTCGCCGCCAGTCGCTCCAGCAGCAGGACGTGGACGACCTTGTCCAGGAGGTGCTGGGCGTGGTGGTCCGCGAAATGCCCGCGTTCCATTACGACCCGGAACGTGGCTCGTTCAGGGGATGGCTGCGGGCCATCACCGTCAATCGCCTCCGTGCTTTCTGGCGGGCCCGCCGTCTGGGGCCCATCGCCACCGGCGACAGCGACTTCGGCGAGATGCTCGAACAACTCGAGGACCCCAACAGCGAACTGAGCCGCCGCTGGGACCTCGAACACGACCGGCACGTCGCCGGGCGGCTGCTACAGATGATCCAGCCCGAGTTCGAGGCGACCACCTGGCGAGCGTTCGAGCAGGTCGTCCTGGAAGGCGGCCGGCCGGCGGACGTCGCAGCCGCCCTCGGCATTTCCGTCAACGCCGTCTTCATCGCCAAGTCACGCATCCAGCGGCGATTGCGGCAAGAATTGCGCGGCCTAATCGACTGACCCGCCCATTTTTCTGACAGATTTCCGCCGCCCGCGCACATATCCTCTGAGGCGCCAACGCGCCCGGACTGCTCGCCCACCGTTGAGCAAAGGGCCTTCCATGAACGCCACGCCTCTGATCCACCCAGCGGCCGAGCGGCTCGCCGCGTTCTCCGCCGGCCACCTGAGTGAAGCCGATTCGGCCGAGATCGAGGCTCACCTCATCGACTGCGTCGTCTGTAGCGGCACTCTCGAGGCGATGCCGCAGGACTCGCTCGTTGCCCTGCTGCGAGGAGAGAAGGCAAAGGCGGCTGTCGCAGGCGGGGCGACCGTGGCCCTGACCGGCCACGAGACTCCTTGCGAGGCGACCGGGGCGGCGCAGACCCAGGGCGATAGAAACCCCGCCGCCGACAGGGACGCATCCTCCCAGTCCGACACCTGCCTTGTGTCACCGCCCCTGCTTGAACACGCTCGCTACCGAGTCATCGGGCTGCTCGGCCAGGGCGGCATGGGCTGCGTGTACAAGGCGGAGCATCGGCTGATGGAGCGGCCGGTGGCCCTGAAGGTCATCAACCAGAGCCTCGTGAATCGCCCGGGCCTGATCGAGCGCTTCCGCCGGGAAGTGAAGGCGGCTGCCAGGCTGACCCATCCTCACATCGTCACGGCCTATGACGCCGAACAGGTTGCCGACACTCACTTCCTGGTGATGGAGTTCGTGGAAGGAACCAGCCTGGACCGCCTGATCCGGGACCGCGGGCCGCTGCCGGTGGCGGAGGCGTGTGACTATGCGGCGCAGGCGGCGCAAGGACTCCAGTACGCCTTTGAGCACGGCATGGTGCATCGCGACATCAAGCCGCATAACCTCATGCGGACTCCGGAAGGACAGGTGAAGGTCCTCGATTTCGGCCTCGCCCACTTCGTCAGCGAGGTCGCGCCGGACAACCCGATGACCGAGTTGGGCACGGTGATGGGCACGCCGGACTACATCGCCCCGGAGCAAGCCCGCGACGCCCATGCGGCGGATATTCGTGCGGACATCTACAGCCTGGGCTGTACGCTGTACCACCTCCTGGCCGGTTCGCCGCCGTTCCCGGAGGGCACGTTCGTGCAGAAGCTGGCGGCCCATCTGGAGAGAGCACCGAAGCCCCTGTCCGAGGTCCGGACCGATGTGCCTCCCGCCCTGGCGCAAGTTCTCGACCGGATGATGGCGAAGGACCCGGCGCGCCGCTACCAGACGCCGGCGGAGGTCGTGGACGCCCTCACGGGTTTCACCCGTCTGTCCCCCGTACCGGCCGTGCGGCCCCGACGCCGCTGGCCCCTGATGGCAGCGGCGGTGCTGCTCGCCGCGCTGGGGCTGGCCGCGTATCAGTTTGGCCCCGCCGTCTATCGCTTCGCCACCAACCGCGGGCAAGTGGTGATCGAAACCGACGATCCGGACGTGCAGGTGACCGTCAAGCAGAACGGGGAGTTGATCGAGATCCTCGACACAAAAACGAACCGCAAGATCAACCTGAAGGCCGGCATCTACCAGATCGAGTTGTCCGAGGGGAAGGACGGCCTGAAGCTGTCCACGAGCCAGTTCACGCTGGAGCGGGGCGGCCGGCAGATCGTGCGGGTGAGCCGGGAGACGGAGTCCACCGTTTCAGCGCAGCCGTCCCAACCGCTTGTCCCCTTGCGCACCTTCCACAGAGATAATCAAGTCCATTGCATAAGTGTCTCCCGGGACGGCAAGACATTGGCGGTGGGACACCTCGACGGTCAGGTGATCCTTTGGGACGTGGCCAGCGGCAAGCAGAAGAAGGTCCTCGAAGGACACAAATTCCCAGTCATGGGGGTCGCCTTCTCACCGGCCGGAGATCGCCTTCTCACGGGGGCGGGTGACTGGCGCAAGCCCCCCGACGCCGGGCGAGGTAAAGGTGTGGGACACTGCGACGGGCAAGGAAATCTCCGACCTGAAATGGATTGTCGGACCAGTGATGAGCGTTGCGTATTCACCGGACGGTAAAACGCTTGCGGCGGGAGGTCAGACCGGACTCATCCGGCTCTGGAAGGCATCGACGATGGACGATTTGGCAGGCAAATGGTCCCACGCGACGGTGATTAATACCCTCGATTTTTCCCATGACGGGAAGACGCTGGCTTCGGGCTCCGGAGATGCAGTAATCAAGCTCTGGGACGTGGCCGGGGAAAAGGAGCGGGCGAGCCTGTGGGGCCACGGCGACGAGGTGCAGTGCGTGCGGTTCAGCCCGGACGGCAAGACCCTGGCCTCGGGGAGTCGCGATCACACGATCCGCCTGTGGGACTTGGAGATGCTCAAGAGCCGAGCGACCCTTACGGGCCACTCCAGTTGGATCTGCTCTCTTGCTTTCTCGGCCGACGGTAAGGTGCTGGCTGCGGGGGACTTCAACCACCTGGTGAAGTTGTGGAACGTGGGCAGGGCCACCGTGATCGCGGACGTCCCCCGTCCGGGCGTGCAGGCAGGTGCCCTGGTCTCCTTCGTCCGGGGAGGCAACCACCTGGCCACGGGACACGCCTTCGGCGCGATCAAGTTGTGGGACGTGACGCCGCTGCTCCCCGCAGGGAAGGCGGCGACAGACCTGCCGGCCGGCAAGGGTCCACCTCCGAAGCCGGCCGCGCTGGTGATTCAGCCCGAGCCGTTGCCGGACTTGCCGCCCGGCACCCCCCTGAGTCCGTTGGCCCTGGTATCCAGGCCCGCCTCCCTCAAGGGGGTGCGGAGTTGGACCCTCGAAACCCGTGGACACCGGGCCGTGGTCGCGGCCGTCGCCTGTAGCCCTGACGGCCGCCGGCTGGCCACCGGAGGGGAAGACGGCGTCGTCCGGCTGTGGGAGGCCGGCGCGGGCCGGTTCACCCGCGCTCTGCTGGGCCACGCGGGGGCCGTGCGATCCGTCGCCTGGTCGCCCGACGGCAAGGCCCTCGCCACTGGCAGTTGGGACAACACGGTACGACTCTGGGACGTGGAATCAGGCCGGCTCTTCCGTACTCTCCATGGACACACCGACCAGGTACTTGCCGTGGCCTGGTCGCCTGACGGTCAAACGGTCGCCTCCGGCGGCAACGATCAATCGGTACGTCTCTGGGAGTCCGCTTCGGGAAAGCAGCGCGACCTGCGGGAGTATCTGGCCGGGGTGAATGCCATCGCCTGGTCGCCCGACGGCACTACCCAGGCCTCTGCCAGCGGCAATGCGGTCCAGGTCTGGGAGACGGAGACGGGGCGGTCGCGGACGTTCGAGGGGCACACGGCTTCTGTCAATGCGGTAGCCTGGTCGTCCGATGGCAAGGCCCTGGCCTCAGGCGGCGAGGACAAGACGATCCGGCTGTGGGACGCCAACTCGGGCAAGACGCTTCACTCCGCCAATGGGAATCTGCAAGGCGACTGGGGAGTGCTGGGACTGGCCTGGTCACCCGCCGGCAAGGCCCTGGCTTCCGCCAGCTCCGACGGCATGGTGCGTCTCTGGGAGGTCGAGGCGGGGAAGCTCCGGCAGACCCGCTCCCTGCGAGGGCACCGATGGGTGGTCCCTGCCGTGGCCTGGATGCCGGACGGCAAGACGCTGGTCTCCGGCGGTGGGGACCACGACGTGCGCCTCTGGAGCGTGGACTCCGGCGAGCTGCTGCACACACTGGCCGGCTGTCCGGCGAACATCGAATCCGCGGCGTGGTCGCCCGACGGAAAGGCGCTGGCCTGTGGCGCGACCGGCGCTCATGTGGTGGACGTCGAATCAGGCCGGTTGCTGCGAACCCTTGCGAACGAGGGCCTCCACGCGCTGGCGTGGTCCCCGGACGGCAAGGTGCTGGCCTTGGCACGGTGGGACGCCAGGGTGCTGCTTCTGGATAGCGCTACGAGTCGAGTGCTGCACACGCTCGAGGGACACACTCGCGGCTGCGCCGCTCTCGCCTGGTCACCGGACGGCAAGCTCCTCGCCTCCGGCAGCGGGGACAGGACAATAGGGCCAGGAAACCCTCAGCCCCGAGGAGTTCGGCAAGAAATACGGCTGGAAGAATGACCCCGACAAGGTCCGGCTGGCGGATGAGTGAAGGCCACTGGCCGGGAGGAGTGCCATCAACGGGTGTCAGGCTTCCCCCGTGGCGACCGTACGCCCGACGGTGTCGAGCGACCGGAAAAACGGAGAGTGTGCCTATCCCACCTGAGTACCAGGCTGGAGAAGGGTCGGGACTGTTTCCTCTCTATCCGGCCAGGGCCGCCTCGCGGAGCGTGTCCGGTATCGACGGCTTTCTCGACCTGATCGGCAGCATTCGCCGCGCCGGCGGCTTTCGCCTGGCCGCTGTGGAAAGTCCCTTCGCCCCGGAGGATCCTGTGATGATTCGACCTCTTACCCACCTTCCGCGTAAGGCGCGTAACCTATTGCGGATAAACTGGTTACAGTGAGGGAAAAGTAGTGGACAAAAGAGTTAAATAATGGAAACTTGAACACTTATAGAGCTACATCTCCTTGCAGTGCAATGAGTTAGAATTTTGCTCATTTGTACATTATGCGTAATGTGGGCTCTTGCGCTCGTACTACTCCTGGCAGCTGCGGCCCTTCCCGGCCCCGCGCCGGCGCAGAACCCCGGCGTGGACCTCATCCCCGAGGACGCGCTGGCCGGCTTCGCCATCAAGAACCTCGACGACCTCCTCGCCAAGGGCGACAAGCTGGCCAAGGATCTGAAGATCCCGGAGAACCCGTTCGTTTGGCTGACTGACGTGTTCAAGTTGTTCAAACTCGAGAAGGGCATGAACATGAAGGGGTCGGCCGCCGCCGTCATCCCCAACCTCGAAAAACTCAAGGTCAAGCTCAATAGCCCCCCCGGCCTGCACGACTGGCAACAAGACCTGGAAACACTCTTCAACCACTTCGTGGTGATACTTCCCGTCGCGGACGCCGACGCCATCGCCTCCAATTTCGGCTTCAAAAAAGGCGAGTGGAAGCTCGGGACCGTCAAGAGCCAGAAGTTCGACAAGGTTGACAAGCGCGAGTTCAAGTTGCTCCTGACCGAGCGCTTCCTCTACGCCAGCCCTACGGAGACAGCGATCAAGGCGGTCCGTGAGTCGAAGCCGCTGCCCGGCGCGCTGAGCGAGGCCCAGGCCAAGTCACTCCGGGACGCCGACGCCGCTCTCCACCTGGGGCCGCGCGCGCTGGGGGACAAGCTGTGGGGGGCGCTCCTGGCGGACGTCGAGAAGAACCTGCTCCTGGGCGACCCGGAGGACGACGCGAACGTGAAGAAAGCGACTGCGGCCGCCAAGGAAATCCGCAGCGGCACGCTGGCACTGAGAGTCGAGGACGGCTTGACGTTCGATTTCATCCTGTCGTTCACGAAGAAGGACGGCGCGGCGGCGAAGTTCCTGACCGTGATGCGCGGCGGGCCGGGTACGTCGGACCTGAACGGACTGCCGGCCGACAACGTGGTCGCGGCCCACGCCGCCAAGGGGGACGGCACGCGCAACGCTCACCAGGCCCGCGTGCTCTTCAGGCTGCTCTTGAAGAACGCCTTCGGCCTCGACGTGCATCTGCAAGGCGACGACCGCAAGAAACTTCTCGCGGCATTCGACGTGCTCTACAAGCACCTCCGGGGCAGCCGGGCCGCCGTGTACGCCGTGGACGCGAAGAAGGCGGGGAAGGTCGGCCAGGTCGCGATGGTCGTGATTCTCGACCTCGACGACCCGGCGGAACATCTGTCGGGCTGGAAGCACTTCATCGAGGTGGCCAACAAGACTTCGCTGAAGGTCAACCAGGAAGCCAAGAAAGCGCCGCGGTTCTCGTTCACCCCCGGCGCGGAGAAACTGGACGGCCTGGCGGTGGACGTTCTGGCGATGGAAAACCCGAAGCTCGACAAGGGAGAAGGCGACCGGAACATCAAGGCGCGAGGGCCGGACTGGGACAAGATCAAGATGGTGACGGTAGGCAAGCAGATCGTCGCGCTATTCGGCTCGTCCGACATGGATCTGCTCCGCGCAGCGGTCAAGAACGTCAAGGAGGGCAACACGGGACTCGCAGACAACAAGGCGATGGCGGCCCATCTGAAGACGCTGCCGGCCGAGCGCAAGATTGAGGTCCACGGCGAGGGCGGCTTCTTCCTCGCCGCGTTCGGCCAGAGCATGCCGGCGAAGGAACCTGTCAATTCGTGGGTCTCCGCGTCGATGGTCGTGGAGCCGGACCGCCTGCAAGTGCGGGTGCGTTTGCCGCTCGCGGAACTGAAAGCGCTGTCGAAGCAAGGCGCACCGCCGCGTTAAGGGGCATCACAGCCAGGTCTATTCCGCGGCCTTCAGTCCCGACGGCATCCTCCAACGGATTCTGTCGCTGGCGTTCCCTGCTGAAGTCGAGTAACTCGGCTCCAGAGGGAGCCGGCGGACTCACGCACGCCCCGTGTGCGACAACTCAATGCCAGGCGGATTTGGAGAACGTGATGGTTGAAACGGAAACGATGCCCCGTTGCCCGCCGATGCAAGAGGACCGCCCGGAGGAAGGCCCCGATGCGGCCTCCGCACGATTCCTGAACGCGAGATTTCATGCACATGAGAGGCCAAAGAAGCAGCCGGCGAATCGCTCGCTTGCGAACAGCAGGACCTCAAGGAGGGACAGACGAGTTTGGTCCGCGAGGAGGTAGGTGTCTACGTCTTCGAGGCGCAACGGGAAATGTACGACAACGAGATAGTCCGGACACGTCGGGCTTACGCCTCGAC
>JBBRIK010000080.1:0-10287 GCA_038221045.1 Gemmatales bacterium | reverse complement strand
GACCCGTCGCGGCGCTTGATCGGCGACGACGAACATGGATGGTCCGAGGACGGCGTCTTCAACATCGAGGGAGGCTGCTACGCCAAGTGCATTCGCCTGCGCGCCGAGAGTGAGCCGCAGATTTACAACGCGATCCGCTTCGGCAGCGTTCTCGAGAACGTCGTCCTCGATCCGGCGACGCGCGTCCCCGACTTCGACGATGGCTCGCTGACGGAGAACACAAGGGCCGCCTACCCGGTCGATCTGATCGATCATATCGAGCCATCGGGACAGGGCGGACATCCGCGCAATGTCGTTTTCCTCACCTGTGATGCGTTCGGCGTCTTGCCTCCGCTGTCGAGATTGTCTCCCGAGCAGGCACTCTATCATTTCCTGTCCGGCTACACGGCCAAGGTCGCGGGTACCGAGGCAGGTGTCCTTGAGCCGGAGGCGACGTTCAGCACCTGTTTCGCCGCGCCGTTCTTGCCCTTGCATCCGGCGCGCTACGCCACGATGCTGCACGACAAACTGAATCAGCATCGCGCGCAGGTTTGGCTCATCAACACCGGCTGGACCGGGGGCGCGTATGGCGAAGGCAGCCGGATCAAGCTGTCCTTGACGCGCGCGATGGTCAACGCAACTCTGAACGGCTCGCTGCTCGATGTGCCTTTTACGCCGGACCCGATCTTCGGTCTGGAAGTGCCGGCGGCGTGTCCGGGAGTGCCGGCCGAATTGTTGCAGCCGCGCCAGAGTTGGAGCGATGCGGCAGCCTACGACGAGAAGGCGCGGACGCTGGCCGGGCTGTTCCGCGACAACTTCAAGAACTACGCCGAGCAGGTGAGCGAGGCGGTGCGTCAGGCGGGTCCTCGCGGGTGAATGAGCGCCTTGCCGCTTGCGGCTTAGCGGGCTGCGCGCTAAGCCGCAAGCGGCAAGAGGCCCACGGGCTGCTCTTGCCGCGCGGGCGCGGAAACGGTGTAATGGCGTTCCTCAACAGGACAAGGAGGTCCATCCGATGAAGACGGCCATCGTCATTCCCGCCCGTTATGGCTCCTCGCGTCTGCCCGGCAAGCCGCTCCTCCGCCAGACCGGCAAGTACCTCATCCAGCACGTCTACGAACGCGCCTGCGAGTCCCGATACGCCTCCAGCGTCGTCGTCGCCACGGATGACTCGCGCATCGTCGCCGCCGTCGAGAGCTTCGGCGGCCGCGTCGTCATGACACGCGCCGATCATCCCAGCGGCACCGATCGCGTTGCCGAGGCCGCACGCGTTCTCGACGCCGACGTCATCGTCAATTTGCAAGGCGACGAGCCGCTCATTGATCTCGACTCCCTCGACCGTCTGCCGGAATTGCTCGAACGCGATCCCTCCGCCGACATGGCCACCCTCGCCGTGCCGCTGCGAAGTCTCGAACAGTATCGCGATCCCAACTGCGTCAAGGTCGTCGTCGATGGACAGGGCCGGGCGCTCTATTTCAGCCGGGCGCCGATTCCCTTTGTGCGCGACGGCCTGCCCGATCTTGGCGCCCGGCCGCCGCGCTTCTTGCAACATCTGGGCCTCTACGCCTATCGGCGCGACTTCCTCTTCCAGTTCGCCACGCTGCCGCCGGAACCTCTGGAACAACTCGAAAAACTGGAACAACTGCGCGTCCTCGCCCTCGGTAAATCCCTTCTTGTCGGCATCGTCGAGCACGCCTCGATCGGCGTGGACACTTATGACGATTACGAACGGTTCGTCCGCCTGTATCAGGAGGCCGGAGAAAAGAAGGCTGCATGAAGGAGGTTGTCCATCTGCTCTTCGCGTTTCGCTCGGGTATAGTGATGATTGGGTGAAGCGCGGAACAGACGATGTGACCTGGCCTTCTGGTGCCCCTGATCTGAAGTCAGGGGTTGATTCAAACATGACTCCACCACGATCGTGCAAACACATTTTCGTTACCGGCGGCGTCGTGTCGTCGCTCGGCAAGGGACTCACCTGCGCCTCGATCGGCATGCTCCTCGAACATCGAGGACTGCGCGTTCGGCTGCAGAAGTTCGATCCCTACATCAACGTCGATCCGGGCACGATGAGTCCCTATCAGCACGGCGAGGTGTATGTCCTCGACGACGGCGCCGAGACCGACCTCGATCTCGGCCATTATGAGCGTTTCACCAACGCCCCGCTCAGCCGCGATTGCAATTTCACGACTGGCAAGATCTATCAGGCCGTCATCCAGAAGGAGCGCCGCGGCGACTACCTCGGCCGCACCGTGCAAGTGATCCCGCACGTCACCGACCAGATCAAGGGCGCGCTCGCCCGGCTCGCCTCGGAAGACGTGGACGTGGTCATCACCGAGATCGGCGGCACCGTCGGCGACATCGAGGGGCTGCCCTTCCTCGAAGCGATTCGCCAGTACGCCCTGGACGTCGGCAAGCAGAATTGCCTGTACATCCATCTGACGCTAGTGCCGTATCTCAAGGCGGCCGGCGAGTCCAAGAGCAAGCCGACGCAGCACTCCGTCGGCCAGCTTCGCCAGATCGGTATTCAGCCCGACATCCTCATCTGCCGGACCGAGCGCGAGATGCCGCGCGACATGGCCGACAAGATCGCCCTGTTCTGCAACGTCGAGCCGAGGGCCGTCATCGAGGAACGCGACAAGGAAACGTCCATCTATGAGGTGCCGCTGAGCCTGGCCGAGAACAAGCTCGACGAGTTGATCGTCGAGAAGCTCGATCTGCGCGCCCGGCCTCTCGATATTTCCGACTGGCAAGCGATGCTCCAGAGGGTGTTGAACCCGCAGCACGAAGTCACCATCGCCATCGTCGGCAAGTACATCAAGTATCAGGACGCTTACAAATCGGTGTACGAGTCGCTCGATCACGCCGGCATCGCCCTGACGTCGCGGATCATCACGCGCCGGATCGAGGCGGAGGAAGTCGAGCGTGAGGGGGCCGAGCGCGTGCTGGGCGGCGTCGATGGCGTCCTGATTCCAGGCGGCTTCGGCTATCGCGGCATCCCTGGCAAGATCGAGGCCATTCGCTTTGCCCGCGAGCGCGGCATTCCCTTCTTCGGCATCTGTCTGGGGTTGCAGTGCGCGGTGATCGAGTTCGCGCGGAACGTGGTCAAGTTGGAGGACGCCAACACGACGGAGATCGAGCGCGACTGCCGGCATCCGGTCGTGTGTCTGCTGAACGAGCAGTTCCAGGTGACGCAGATGGGCGGAACGATGCGTCTGGGACTCTATCCCTGTGCGCTGACCGAGGGCAGCAAGGCCCATCAGGCTTATGGCAACCTCTCAGTGCGAGAACGTCACCGGCACCGCTACGAGTTCAACAACACCTATCGGCACCAGTTCGCGGCCAACGGGATGCTGTTCTCGGGGACGAGTCCGGACGGCAAACTGGTCGAGGTGATCGAGTTGCCGAACCATCCGTGGTTTGTGGCGGTGCAGTGTCATCCGGAGTTTCGGTCGAAACCGACGCAGGCCCATCCGCTGTTTGAGGGCTTCGTGAAGGCGGCGCTGGACCGCCGCGAGGCCAAAAAAAAGGCTGAGGCGGCCCGGCGGGCCGCGCTGACGTCGGCATCGTCCTGAGAGATCGGACTGAAGACGAGCAGGGATTCTGAGATTCAAAGGATCCGTGAGAGGGGGCGTTTCCCATGATCCGCAAACCTATCCTCCTCTCGACGTTGCTTGTCCCTTTCCTTCTCACCTGCCTCAACGGCCAGGAGCCGAAACGCTTCCAACCGGCGAGTTTCCAGCTCTACTACGGCAGCGATCCCGCCATTCTGAAGCAGATGACCATGCGGCTGTCGCGCGGTCAGATCGTTGTCATTGAGAGCCGCGCCCTGACAAAGCCCGTCCTCCTTCAACTCGTCAAGAAAGCGGATGAGGCCGGGGCGAAGGTGCTGGCTTACCTCAGCATCGGCGAACTGAACGACCAGGACGAGAAGGGTTTCCGCTCGTTTCTCCAGGGCTACCTCGCCGAACGCCCTAAAGACTCGGTGCGCTTGACGACTCTGGAAGCACTCACCCTTCGCCGCAATGAACCGTTCCACTCACGCCAGATCGACGTTCTCGGCGATGCCTGGCGGGCTTATGTCCTGGCCGACGCCCAGCGCCTCTATGCCCTCGGCGTTCATGGCCTGTTCCTCGATACGGTGGACACCGTCGATCTCTACATCACGCGGAAGGGCTGGACGCTGGCACGCCGAATCGACAGCGTCGAGGCGATGCAAGCGCTGATCCATGCCATCAAGGGCCGCAATCGTGCCGGATATGTGCTGCAAAACCGGGGATTGAACCTGATCGGCTCGAAGGTGTTCGTCGGCGACGCCACGGGCAAGGAAATCGAAGGTCTCGCACTCGCCCAGGGTCATCCCGAGAACCCGGACGGCATTCTGTGGGAGAATGCCTTCGCCAGTGACGACGAATGGTCGCGCGGCAAGGAGAAGGAGCTGCGCGAGCTTCAACGGAGCGGCCGTGCGACCGTGTTTGCCCTGGGATACAAGGAGACTGCACGAACTCCCGATGTCTTCTTCAAGAAGTGCGCGGCCGCGGGTTTTGTCTCCGCCTGGACGAGTTCGAGTTCGACCTTGCACAAGGAACTGACCGTGAGTCCGCCGTGAAAGGGATTCGACGCGATATCGCTCAAGAATCCGCAGAGCAGGAAGTAGAGGGTGGCCGCGGCAGCGTACTGGTCTGCACCTCGGTAAAGTGCGTTCCGTTCCCGACACCTTTCGTCTTCCGAGGTTGAGTAGCGGGTGACGAGGAGCGAATTGGAGAAGTCGGTAATCCATCTCGGTTCCTGGCCCCTTTCTCGGCCCCTTTTTCGACCCCAGCCGTCCCAAATAGCCTCTTATTTCGAGGCTTCCGTTTCCTTCCTCACGGATTCCACTTTCGTCCAGAACTGCTGCCAGGCCGATCGTTCGGTGGCAGGCAAGGAATCGAGAGCGGACCTCGCGCGAACTCCTTCAAGCCGGAGGTCCTGCTGCCACAGACGCAATTGCCGCGCGGCCGTGTAGTTTGGTTTCTTGCCCGGCCCGCGCACAGCGTTCGCGAGGACTTCCAGTTCCTTCGCCAACCATTCCAGCGCTTGTTTTCGCTGGCGGATGCGTCCCTGATCGTCAAGTTCCGCGCCATCCACGCCCTGTCCTGTTCCCGCCAGGACTGCACTCCAGACCGCGCTCTGCCGGTCTTTCTCGCGCGGTGCCGGCGCACCCTCAAGGGCTTCCGCGTACAGCTTCGCCGCCAGGGCATTCATGCTCTTGCACTGGCATACCCGCGCCATTTCCAGACGTTCCTCGCGGTTCCTGGGAGTCCAACTCCCCTTGCGCAACGCGGTCAAGTGCTTCTCCAGTTCGATGAGCCGTTCGCACTCCTTGACCGATCCGCTGGAATCGAAGCGCCAATTCGGAAGACGCGAACCAAGTTCATGGCCGCGTTTCAGTCTAGCGAGCGCCTCGGCGAACTTACCCTGCTGGAGTAGGATGGAACCCAGGTTGCAGTGCGCGAAGGCATAGCCCTCTTCGAGTTTGACCGCCTGGCGCAGGGCAGCCTCGGCCTCGTTGAACTGGCCCCGGTCGCGGTGGCACATGCCCAGGTTGTGCTGTAGCTTGGGATTCGTCGGCGCGAGCACAATCGCTTTTTTGTTGGCCGTGATGGCATCGTCCAACTTGCCTTGTGCATGGAGAGCCACGCCCAGGTTGTAAAGAAGTTCGTGATCGCTCGGGGTCTTGAGAAGTGCCTTCTCATAGGCGGAAACTGCTCCATTCAGATCGCCCAACCTCTTGAGAACGATTCCAAGGTTCACCAGAGCCTCGACACGATTCTCGTCGAGTTTGCAAGCCTTCTCGTAGTCGAGCCTCGCCTCGGGGAGTTCATTCCGGAGAAAATGGATATTTCCACGGTGGAAGTAAGCCGGGCCACAGGTGGCATCGATCGCGATCGCCTTCTCGCAAGCTGTGATGCTCTCCTTGATCATCCCCTGGGCCAGCAGCACTTCTGCCAGGCTCGCATGGGTCAAGGCGTTCATTGGGCCGAGTTCGATGGACCGATGGAAAGAGGCAACCGCCTCATCAAATTGTTTGGCCAGCCCCAAAACCGTCCCCCGGTTGGCATGGACTTCGGCTCGGTACGGGAGAAGGGCAACAGCTTTATTCGCATGGAAGAGAGCTTTTTCCAGTTTTCCCTGCCTGGCCAGCAGACCGCCCATACTGGAGTGCGCGGCGCCGTCCTCGGGATCGATCTCGATAACCTTCTCATAGGCACTGATAGCCTCATCGACTGCTCCCTGAGTTTCCAGGACGACACCAAGATTGATCCACCCCCGTAGATAATTGCGATCGATGCGCGTGGCCGTGCGCAGTGAGGCGACGGCATTCTCGAATTTCTTCAAAGCGTACCAAACGAGTGCCAGATTGTTGTGAGCCCTGGCATTATTCGGGGCGAGATCGACGGCTTTCTGGCAGTGGAACAGGGCTTTTTCGAGTAGTCCCTTGCGCTCCAGGGCGCTGCCGAGGTTGGAGTGCGCGTCGGCATAGTTGTCGTCGATCGTCAAGGCTGCGCGAAATGTGGCGATGGCCTCGTCTGTCTTTCTCATTTTATCGAGAGCAATTCCCAGATCGTTGCGAACCGTGGCGTTGTTGCGGTCGAGTGCAATGCAGGCGCGGTAGGCAGCGATTGCCATGTCCGTCTGCTTCAACTTGACGCGAACGAGTCCCAGGAGGTGGTAGGCTGGGGCATGCTGCGGATCGAGACCGATAACCGTCTCATAGGCGGCGCAGGCCCCTGGCAGATCGTGCTTGTCCTCCAGCACGGTTCCCAGAACGAAATACGCCAGGGGCAGTTTTCCATCGGCTTTGCAAGCATCGCGCGCGGCGGCGAGGGCGGCCTCCCCTTGCTTGTCCGCGCGGAGCGCGAATGCCAAATTGAGGTGGGCCGGGGCGAACCGCGGGCTGCTCCTGATGGCCGCATTGGCTTCGGCAATCGCTCCTTGGATGTCGCCCAGATCGAGCAGGATGGCGCTCAGGTTATGGTGAGCGCTGGCGTGATTCTTGTCCAGCCGCAGCGCGGCCAAGCATGCGGCGCGAGCCTGCGGCAACAGGCTCTTGTCCCCCTTGAGTTTCAGCGCCTGCGCGAGGTTGACATATCCCACGGGGAACTCTGGAGCGAGTTTCGTCACCTCTTCAAAGGCGGCGATGGCACCGCCGATGTCTCCCAGCGATTGCAGCGCAATGCCGTGATTGTTCCGGGCGTAACTGCTGTCCGGACGCGCGACAATCGCCGCATGAAGATAGCCGGCTGCCTCGCCGAGGACGAACCGATTTTTGGCCGCCAGGGCTTTCTGCGTAATCTCCTGGTGGCCCCGGCTTGTCGCCTGCGCACCAAGGAGTTCCGAACCGAGAAAGAAGTTGATCCAGAAATCTCTCGGATTGAATTGCTGGGCCTGGCGCAACAGGGGAAGGTTGTCTCCCTTTGCGGCACGAAGCCGTTCGTTCAGCAACACCACGAGATACGGTGCATCCTTGCCCTTCTCGGCTTCCTTGGCCAAGTCTTCCATCACATTCTTGTCGAGGAACGCTTCGGGGCTGCGCACACGGTCTCTCCAGCCGGACTTGTCGAGGTCCGCCAACTGGACGACTTTCAGCACGCGCTGACGCTCTTTTGGTTGTTCGGAGGCAGTGGCCCAGTCGTCCAGAGCGCGCACGATAACCTCGCGAGCGGGGGATCGCTGAATCCGGCCGGCCAGCACTTCTGCCTCGGCCGCAGACAGGTCCAGACCGCGCGCGCGGAACGCCGCGTCGAGGGCCTTCGTGTAGCTCTGCGTGTCCGTTCGCGATTCGTACAGGCCGATCCGCCGCTGGGCGTGTCCATCCAGCGTTTCGGCGAAATGCAGGTCTGCGGCCAGTTCATCGTTGCGTTCCTGCAATTCGTCGTCTTCCGCTTCCGGCAGCCAGCTCTTCGCTTGCTCCAGCGCCAGCCGTGCCGCGGCCCTTCGCTCGCCGCGCAAGTCCGCTTCGGCCTGGTCCAGCGACTGGGCCGCCGCACCCCGAGCCTTGGAGCGGCGCGCCGCGCTTTCCGCACGCTTGTCAGACTCCACCTGCTGCCGCCACAGCACCACGCCGAAGACGCCTCCCAGCAGGGCCAGCATGACCGCCGCAGCAACAACGATGGTTCGCCGCAACCGCTTCTCTGCCCTGGCTCGTTTCTGGGCTTCTTCTCGCGTGTGTTTTTCTTCCTCCACCCGGGCCTCGGTCCTCGCCTGTTCTTCGCCGGCCAGACGGAGTTTCTCTTGCAGGCCGCGCTGGTACGCGGTCACCCGCTCTGCGACTGCGGCAGAATTGCCGGGCCGATCGGCAGGCAACAGGGCCAGGCACGCTTTCGCGAGCGCGATCAGCTCGCTGTCCGCACCGCTTTGCTCCAGCCGAGCGAACGCGGGGCCGAGGTCTGCCGCCCGCGCCTGATCGGCGGCAACCCGCGCGGATTCGGCAGTGTAGGGCGGTCCTCCCGTGAGAATATGACACAGGATTGCACCCAGACTGAACACGTCCGCTCGGGCATCGAGCTCCTGACCACGCGCCTGCTCCGGCGACATGTATGCGGGGGTGCCCAGGAGATCACCCGTGTGCGTCAGGCCCGCAGGCCGTGCAGTCTCGGCGGCCGAGTCATCCGCCGCCGGGATGTCTGGTTCGTCGAGGTTCTTGGCAAGCCCCCAGTCCATCACCTGAATCTCGTCCGATTCGCCGACCATCACGTTGGAGGGCTTCAGGTCGCGATGAATCACGCCCCGGCCGTGCGCGTGCGCGACGGCCTCAGCCAACCGCCCGAAAAGGTCGAGAAAGCGCGGCAGTTCTGCCAGACCATCGCTCCTGCCTGTCAGCAGCCGGGCGAGCGTCGGCCCCTGCACTCGCTTCATGACCAGGAAGGGCCTGCCGTCCGTCAGGAACCCGAACGCGTGAACCGGCGGAATCCCTGGGTGTTGGAGCTGGCCCATAAGCACGGCTTCGCGCTGAAAGCGCGCGGCATACTCCGCGTTGCGCCGCCCGGCCCGCGGCACCTTGAGGACGACTTCACGCCCGAAGACGGGATCGTGCGTCCGGTAGACCGCCCCCATGCCTCCGGTTTTGATGAGTTCGAGCACCTGGTATCCCGGCACGGCGGGCAGCGTCTCCGCCTCGTACTCCTCCTGGACCACCGCGCGGACAACGGCTTCCAGACCGGGGTCGGGAGAAAGTGCGATCAGCCGCCGGTCGCAGGCTGCGCAGGACCAGACGTGCGCGGCGACGGCCGCTCTTGTCGAGGCGTCCAGCTTGTTCTGCTGGTAGTGCAGCAACGTCGTGTCGTCGAGGTGGCCGGTGTCCACGCTTCTCCCTCATTCGGTTTCGGGAAGTTTTTCCCCGGTGATGGACTCGTATTCCTCTCGGATCATCTGATACAGCCGGCTTCGCGCCTGATAGATGACATCGGGATCGCTGATGTTCAATTCGTCAGCGACTTCCCTGGTTGGCCGCTCCCTGACATAGCGCTCGATGTAGATCTTCCAGGTCTGTTCGCCGACGCGCTCTCTGGCGCGGCGAATCGCCTCGTTCACGATCACATCGCGGGTGAAGCCCGGTTCCAGACTCGATGCGGTTTCATCCGCGAGGTTCTCGAACATCGCCTGGGCTCGCTCATCTCCTGCCGCCCGGTTTCGGTTTTTCGGAGACTTCCACCAGTCGCGGAGAGTATTGAGAGCAATGGTCCGCAGCCAGGCGCGAGCATCTCCCGCCGCACGGCTGAACTTGCTCGCGCTCCCGTGGATTTTCTGGAGTATCTCCTGAGCAACGTCGTCGGCGTCAGCGTCCTGAAGTCCATGGCGTTTGCAAATGCCCCGAATCATTTCCCAGTAGGACCCGTACAGCAGCCGCCAGGCGTTGGGGTCCTTGTGGTCCCTGGCCAGATCGGAAAGCAACGACGTCAGCGATGCCGGCTCGTTTGCGCCTGATGATGCCAAGTTCTTCCCCCCTCTGTACGAGACTCGAAAGCGAAAACTGACGCGGCCGGTGTTTTTCTTCTCGACGCCGTCTCGTCCGCGCTTCCTTTGCATTGTCCGCTGCATTTTTTCGAGTGTAAACCAGATTTTCCCAACCCCGGCCGTATCTGTCGGCAAGTGAATTTGGTTTCGCGCCAAGTTCCCGGCTGCCTCAAGCCTTCTCAAGCGGCACGAGGCAGCACCACCGCCTCCGCCAGGACGTGACGGTCACCTCCGGTGGAGGGCGGTGAACCGCGATAGGAGACGATCATGCATCGGGGTTACAGCATCGGCACCATGTTGGGGGCCGCCGTGGTCCTG
>JBBRIK010000079.1:0-10305 GCA_038221045.1 Gemmatales bacterium | reverse complement strand
ACGACGACGGCTCGCATCGTGGTGACGTTGGCATGGCGTCCGCCGGGGAGGTTGGTTTGAAATTCGGTGTAGCCGATGAGCGAGTCCGGCCACGGCGTCTCGGGGGGAGCGCCAGCGCTTCCGCCGCTGCTCAGCAAGACGGAGGTCAGCATCAGAGCGGTAAAAGCGAAGTACTTCATGCCAGGTGACCTCAATGGCGATCCAAACAAGGGTGTTGGGGGATAGTCCCAGGAACACTCTATGTTCAACGTTCGTTCTGGACTCCCTCGGGTTCGTAGGATAATAACCTCGTCACTTCAATCGCTCTGACATCATGCACTCGCCCACTGAAAAGGAACAGGAATGTTGACAACCTTGCGTCATCTCGTCGTCGTGGGTTTCAGCCTGGGATTGCTCGGCGCACCGGCCCGTGCCGGTGACAACTACGCCGTGGACCCCGTCCACTCGTCGGTGACGTTCATGATTCCCCATCTGGGCATCAGCTACGTTCATGGCCGATTCAACGAAGTCTCCGGTCAGTTCGTGGTCGATACCGACGATCCGGGCAAATCGACGTTCGCGCTGGCGATCAAGATCGACAGTGTGGACACCAACAACAAGAAACGCGACGATCATCTGCGCGGTCCCGACTTCTTCAACGCCAAGCAATTCCCGCAACTGGCGTTCGAGAGTACGAGCGTCAAGGCGGTCGAGGGCGGCTACAGCGTGACGGGCGACCTGACGTTGCACGGCGTCAAGAAGGAGGTCACCTTTGCGCTCAAGGGCGGCAAGACGGCCGAGTTCCCCAAGGGAACGAAGCGCATTGGCTTCACGAGTACCCTGATCCTCAAGCGAAGCGATTTCGGCATGGACAAGCTCCTGGAAGCGGTGGGCGACGAGGTCCACATCGCCATCGGAGCGGAGGGAGTCAAGAAGTAGCGCTCGCGAAAGCCCTTCTTGCCGCTTGCGGCTTAGCGGTCTTCCTCCGCTAAGCCGCAAGCGGCAAGAAGGGCTTCCGCAGTCGAGGAGACGTTAATGCCCGATCCCGTCGCGATGACAATCGCGCTCTTCGCCGCCGCATGGGTGGCGGGACTGGTGCTGCTGCTCCTCGCACGGCCGTGGCGACAAACACAGCCAACGCGAGTCCATCTTGCCTGGCTTCTGGGTCTCAGCGCCGGCTTCGGCGTGGGATGTGGTTTGCTCGGACTTCGACCTCACTGGCCGCCTCGGGAAGACCTCGATCGATTTCTGCTGATCCTTCTCCCGTCCACGCTGGCCATCGAGGTGCTGGCGGAACTGAAACCGCGACCCCTCTGGATCGCCTGGCCGCCTCGTCTCGCTCTCTCTGCCGTCGTCACGCCGATCCTCCTTCATCAGACGGTCTACCTGACCGACCTCAGCGGACCCGGCACGCGCGAGTGGTCCGGCATGGAGTTGGCCCTGATCCTGACTGCCCTGGCGGGGACGCTCGCCGCCGTCTGGGTGTTGCTCGCCCTGTTGCGTTCACGGACGCCGGGGCCAGCCGTGACGCTGGCGCTGGCGATGTCCTGCGCCGCCGCGGGTGTGGCGGTCATGCTGTCCGGCTACCTGAGCGGCGGCAAACCGGGCCTGGCGCTGGGGGCCGCTCTCGCCGGAGTCGCGCTGGCGTCGATGTTCCTGCCCGCTGAGGCGAAGGCGGGGCGCTCGATCGGCGTCGGCGTGGTCGGGTTATTCGGCGTGCTGCTCGCCGGCCGATTCTTCGGCACCTTGACGACTGGCCCTGCCCTGTGCCTGTTTCTGGCACCCTTGCTTGCCTGGATTCCTGAGTGTCCCGGCGTCCGCAAGTTCGGCCCACGCGTCCGGGCAGTTGCGGGACTGGTGTTCGTCGCCATTCCGCTGATTCTGGTCATTCTGTCCGCCCACGGCAAATTCACGGATGACTCCACGAAGACGTCCACTCCCGAGGGACCATCGATCGAGGATTATCAGAGCTTCGGAAAATGACCGGCGTCAACCATGATGACAGAGCGACAGCCAGGCCCGCCCATCGCGTCCCAGAAACGCATTCGACCCGGCCGGCCCCTCCGAACCGGTCGCGTACTCTTCCGGCTTCTCCAGCGCGTCGCTCTCACTCGCCTGGATGAACGGGTCCATGATCGCCCAGGCCCGCTCGATTTCGTCCGCGCGCATAAAGAGCGAGGCGTCGTTGTGGATCGCGTCCAGCAAGAGGCGTTCGTAGGCTTCGGGAATCGGCGTCCCCTTGAAGGCGTCGCGATAGTGGAACTCCAGAGCGGCCTCGCGGAGTTCCATCCCCTCCTGATCCGGCACCTTGCTCTGAAAACTGATATGGATCCCCTCGTCCGGCTGAATGCACAGCGCCAGCCGATTGCACGCCAGTGTCGTTCCCTCGGGCATGGGAAACATCAGGTGCGGCGGGCAGTGGAACTGCACGATGACCTCGCTGCTCCGCTCCGCCAGCGCCTTGCCGGATCGCAGATAGAAGGGAACGCCGCGCCAGCGCCAGTTGTCGATTTGCAACTTTACCGTCGCATAGGTGGGCGTGCGCGAAGTGGGGGCCACGCCCTTCTCCTTCAGGTAGCCGGCGTACTGGCCGCGCACCATCCGCTTCCCCGCTTCCTCGACGCTCAGCGGCGCGATGGCGTCGAGGACTTTCACTTTCTCGTTGCGCAGCGGATCGGCGGCGAAGCGCGCGGGCGGCTCCATCGCGATCAGCGTCAGCAGTTGCAGCAGGTGATTCTGGAACATGTCGCGCAGCACCCCGGCCCGGTCGAAGTACGCGCCGCGATCCTCGACGCTGACCTTCTCGGAAACAGTGATCTGAACGTGATCGATGAATTGCGAGTTCCACAGCGGCTCGAAGAGGATGTTGGCGAAGCGCAGCGCCAGGATGTTCTGCACGGTGTCCTTGCCGAGGTAGTGATCGATGCGATAAATCTGCTCCTCGCGCAGTTGCGAGCGAACGTCCTCATTGAGGGCGCGCGCCGTGGCGAGGTCGCGGCCGAACGGCTTCTCGATAATCAGCCTGCGCCAGCCGCCCTCCTCACTCAGCAGGCCCGCGCCGGCGAGGTTTTTCACGATGCCGGAATACAGGTCCGGCGACACCGCCAGATAGAACAGCCGCCGGCCTCCCTTGCCGGCCTCCGCCTTCTTCAGCCACTCCGCGAGATGACTCAGGCCATCGGGCTTGGTCGCGTCTCCCTGGGCATAGAAGAGCCGTTTCGCGAAGGACGCCCAACTGTCCGCCGACCATTCTGGCTTGGCGTGTTCCTGCGTCGCGCCGGCCATCTTCTCGCGGAAGCTCTCGTCGTTGAACGGCGAACGGGCCACGCCGACGATTTGCAGTCCTTCCGGCAGCCGGCCCTTGTGTTCGAGCCGATACAGCGACGGGATGAGCTTGCGGGCCGTCAGGTCGCCGGAAGCGCCGCAGATGACGAGGGTCAGTGGAGTGTCCATGATCGATTCCTCGGAGAATGAGAGCCGTCCTTCGCACTGTACAATGAACCGAGAAGGCCGGCCAGCGCACACGAAGCCAGCCCCTGGATGTCCCGTTCCAGCGATTGGTTACTTCTCCTGTTCGGACCTGCTATGAGATTCTCTCATGAGACGCCTCTTCCGCCCTTCCACACTGCTTCTCTTCGTCGGCATTCTGGTCGTTGCCACGGCCGCATGGGTCTATCACTCGACGGGCTTGCAGTCGCGGCCCGTGCCGCTGCCGGTTGACGACGACGATCGCGAGATTGCCTGGCTCAACGCCGCTACGGCGACGACATCCTGGCAGCGCTTCGTCCAGGCCGTTGTCGCGGTCACGCATGTTGAGCCGGGGCCCGAGACGTTCCCGCGTCTAACCACGCGCGTCCCGGAGATCGTGGTGCCGCTGCCGGGCCAGAAGGGCAAACTGCGCATCCGCTGGTACAAGCTGACGAGCGAGTGGAAGACGAACTACTGGCTCGACGCCCTCGTGCGCCGCCGGCCCGCGCCCCTGGCCATCATCGGCGGCAACACCACCGACAACGCCACCGAGCAGGCTCGCCAACTCCGTCACGCCGTCGCGCACCTCGAAGAGAGTCAACGTCCCTTGCTGCTGTTGACGACGGCCACGGCCGATCGCGTGCCGTCGGAGTCAACGCCCGCCGACCTCGACGGCGTCCCGCTCATCGACGTCTATGCGGGCCGGACGTTTCGCTTCTGCTTCAGCAACCGCCAGATCGGCGAGACCGTGACGCGCTTCATCTGGAGTCAGGAGGAACTGCGTCCCGACGCGCTGCCGATCTATACTGTCGAGTGGAAGGACGATCCCTACTCGGCCGACCTTATCCGGGGCTTTCTCGGCTCTGTCGAGCCGATCCTGACGCACAGCGTCGCGACGAAAGCCGCCGGCGACTGGGGGCTGGGAGCGGGTGTCGCCGGGGCCGGGGGCTTTCCGCTGGGCGGTCTGACCGTGCAGAACCATCAGCCCGCCGATGCTCTTTTTCCGCATCCGACCTACATCCCCTGGGGTGTCGGCAGTTTCGATCGTCCCAATCACTACGAGGCGGCGGGGGCCCTCGAAATCCTCGAGGACTCCGACAAGCATCCGCACCAGCGCCGCGCTCTGCTGGTGCTGTCGGGCCAGTCGGGTCCGTCGCGCCGTCTCATCCGCGGCATGTGCCGGCTGTCGCCGATCCGCACCCGGCGTTTCGTCCTCGCCTCCGGAGACGCCATTTCGTTCAACACCATTCTGCGCGATCGCAACGTTACCTGGCCCATTCAGGACCTGCCCTGTTCGCTGGTGCTGTTCTGTCACAACAATCCTGTTGGCGAAGTCACCAGCGCCGAGCCAGGCAACGCCGCCAGCGGCACCGAGGACCTGCTTCTCTACCAGGACATAATCGACGCCCTCATCCGTGCCAGCACACACACCGGCAAACTCTGCCGAAGCGCGGATGAGTTGCGGGAAGGCTTGCGGCTTCTGCGCGTCCCAGGTGAAGGAGGACCAACGCTGTTCGATCCTCAGGGGAATCGCCGCAGCGGGACGGGGGAGCATGTCGTCTGGCTGCGTCCCAGTTTCGCCGACGAGCGAGTCCTGCCCGAGGCGCGTATCATGGTCGCCGCCTGGCAGCCGGAGCGGTCGGCCTGGCAGCAACGCGGCGAGACCCTTCGCGTCCTCTACACGGGAGCGCGATCCGAATGACAGTTCCGCGTCATCGCTGGTGGAAACAAGGGCGAGTGCTGATCCTGCCGCTGCTATTGTGGGGCCTGGTCGTCGGATCCCTGTGGGAGCCGGTGCAGGACTGGCTCTCCAGCGGCGAGGTGCAGGACCGGACCATCCTGCACGAATGGCTCGGCGAGGCGCGCGGCAACTTGCCCGGCATGGTCGAGGACTACCTGCGACTGCTCGATCAGACTCGCTCCTTGAACCCGAAAGCCGATCTCGCCTCGAACATCGATCTTGTCGATGCGCGCGACAAGATCCACGAGTTCCTCGATAGTACGCTCGGCACCCCGCCAACGAAGATTTACAGCGGCACGCTGCCTGTTTTCCCAACGATTTTCCAGATCGCCGTCTTCTTCAAGGACGACGAAGTGAAGCCGATCGTCTGGGACTCGCTCCTGCCGACAGGCTCCGGCGACTACGAGGAGTTGACCCATTCGCTCGGATTGCGCGCCGAGGTCCGTTTGCGCTATCAGTTGCACGCTTTCGACATGCGCCAGAGCATGGAGGCGCAGCGCGGCGAGCGCGTGCGTCAACTCAGCGTCCTGGCCATTGTGACGACCGGCGTGGCCTTCGCCTGGGTGGTGTATGTCCAGCGCCGCGAACAGGAGCAGCAGGATCAGCAAGAACAGGCGCGCCAGCAGGTCGATCAGGCCGAACGGCTCTTGTTGCAAGAGGAACTGCGTCGTCAGGAGGCCGAGGGACGACAGCAGGAAGCGGAACACGGTTTGCTCCAGCAGCGCCTCGCCGCTCAGGAATACGAGCAGAAAATGCTCGAAATGAAATCGCAGCTCTATGCCAGCATCGGCATCATGGCGGGTTCCTATGCGCACAACATCAAGAACCTGCTCGTCAGGCCGAACGACCTGCTTCGCCGCTGCCTGGAGGCCGAGGGCGCGTCGCCGGAGCAGACGCGCATGTTGCAGGAGGTGAGGCAGACGCTGGGCATGGTGACGGAGCGATTGCAGCAGATCTTGCAGACCGTTCGCCGCGATCCGACGCGATCGGAAATGGGCCGGCTCGATCTTCGCGAGGTCTTGCAGGGGCTGGAGCAAACGTGGCGCGACCTGGCCTGGGATCGCTGGAAACTGCAGCTCGCCGTCGAGGTGGGCGACGAACCTTTGTGGATCGACGGCGACCTGTCCCACTTGCAGCAGACAGTCGAGAACCTGCTGTTCAACGCCCGCGACGCCACCTTCGAGATGCGTCTGCATCTGCGCGAGGAAGCGCGAAAGGGGGCATTGAGCGAATCGGCCCGGCGACAGGCCCTGATCGCGGCGGCGGCCTGGAAGGGCCATGTCGTCATCAAGGCACGCAAGGAGGGCGAGGAAGTGCTGGTCGAAGTGCGCGACAACGGCATCGGCATGAGCGAGGAGGTTCGCCGCCGCTGTACCGAGACGCATTATTCGACCAAGCGCGACAATGCGGGTTACGAGGGCCACAACACCGGCATGGGCCTGGGACTGTCCTTCGTGCAGATGGTACTGGACAATCACGGTGCGAAGCTGGAGATTGAATCGTCGCCACTTCAGGGAGCGACGTTTCGCGTGCGGTTTCCCGCGAGCATCAACTCCGCTTGATTAGCGGATTTTCAGGCGAGCCAGGAGCGTGAGCGACCGGAGTGTTCGCCTTACTCCGGTCGCTCACGCTCCCGGCTCGCCTATCATGCACTGAGGAAACCGAGCAACCAATGACCACCAAGCCCGAACCGCGCAATCCGCTCTACCTGCTCCTGTTGCTCGTTAGCCTGCTCTTCGTCGTGACGGCCCTCGGCTATGCCGTCGTCCCCTCGCTCGAAGACAAGGCGATGCAGGCTGGAGAGACCGTCCCTTCTTCTCCCTTTCGCGAATCCCTGCGCAAGAACGGCTGGAAGTGGCTGCTGGTCGAAGTGGCCGGAATGATCGTGCTGGGATTCGCGAGCATGTGGCTGGATGGACATCGCCTACGGCGCTTGCAAAACACGCAACCGGCGGACACAATGCCTCCACTGGCGACAACCCATTCTCCTTCGGCTCCTGGGGTGGACCATGAAAAACCCGACGCAACGGATCGAGGAACTGCGCAAACAGCTCAACCATCATAACCACCTCTACTACGTCGAGGCGCGCTCCGAGATTTCCGACAAGGAGTTCGATGGCCTGCTCGACGAGTTGAAGAAGCTCGAAACCGCCCATCCCGAACTGGTCACTCCGGACAGCCCCACGCAGCGCGTCGGCGGCGCAGTCAGTTCCACCGCGGTGAAGGTCAAGCATCGCGTGCCGATGTTGTCCATCGACAACACCTACAACGCCGATGAACTTCACGAGTACGACAGATCCATCCGGCGGATGCTTGGCGGCAGCGAGACGATTAGCTACGTCATCGAGCTGAAGATCGACGGCGTGGCCATGGCGCTCACCTACGAGAAAGGTCTGCTGGCCGTCGGCGCCACGCGCGGAAACGGAGAAATGGGCGAGGAAGCTACCCACAATGTTCGCACCATCAAGGAGATTCCCCTCAAGCTTCACACCGACAAACCACCGCGGCTGTTCGAGGCTCGCGGAGAGGTCTACATGACCAAGGGCGAACTGGAACGGATCAATAAGCTTCAGGAAGAGGCCGGCGATGAGCTTTCTCCCAACCCGCGCAACCTGACGGCAGGTACGCTCAAGCTGCTCGACCCGAAACTCTGTGCCGCCCGCAATCTCAGCTTCTTCGCGTACTCCCTCGGTGCCCACGATGGCATCGACGTCGAGTCGCACCTTGAAGTGCTGAAGCTGCTCAAAAGCTACGGCTTCCCCGTCAACCCACACACGCATACCTGCAAGAACATCGATGAGGTCATCGACTACTGTCACACCTGGGCCGACAAGCGGCACTCGCTGCCCTACGAGACGGATGGCCTGGTGATCAAGGTCGATAGCCTCGAACAGCGCGAACGACTCGGCATGACCAGCAAGCACGTCCGCTGGGCCACGGCCTTCAAGTTTCCGCCCGATCAGGCCAAGACGAAACTCGAAGACATCGAGTTCTCGGTCGGCACTCAGGGCGTGCTGACGCCGGTGGCCCACCTGAAGCCCGTCAAGCTGGCCGGGTCCACGGTCGCCCGCGCCAGTCTGCACAATGCCGACCAGATCAAGGCCAAGGACATTCGCATCGGCGACACGGTCATCGTCGAGAAGGCCGGAGAGATTATTCCCTACGTCGTCAAGCCGGTCCTGGAGATGCGGACGGGCAAGGAAAAGAAGGTCGTCTTTCCGTCGGCCTGTCCCGTGTGCGGCTCGCCGACGCTGCACGAGGAAGGGACGCCGTTCTACTACTGCACCGGCGGCGTCACCTGTCCGGCTCAACTCCGCAAGCGACTCAGCAAGTTCGCTCACCGCGACCGCATGGACATCGAGGGACTCGGCGAGGAATTATCGACCCAGCTCGTCGATAGCGGCCTGGTGCGGTCGATCGCGGATCTGTACCGTCTCAAGATGGAGCCGTTGCTCGAACTGGAGCGCATGGGCAAAAAGTCGGCTCAGAACCTGCTCGACGGCATCGAGGCAAGCAAGCAGCGCGGACTGGCGCGGGTGCTGTCCGGGTTGAGCATCCTGAACGTCGGGGAGACGGTGGCGGAGGACCTCGCGGAAGAGTTCGGTTCGATTGACGAGCTTCAAAGCGCCTCGGCCCAGCGCCTCCTTCAGTGTCGCGGCATTGGCCCCGAGCGGGCCGAAAGCATCCGGGCCTATTTCCAAAGCCCGGCCGGACAGAAGATCATCAAGGAGTTGAGCGAGCTGGGCGTGAAGTTGACGCAGGACCGCAAGGTGCGCGGCACAAAGCTGGCCGGCAAGACGCTGGTCGTCACCGGGACGCTGAAAAACTACAAGCGCGACGAAATCGAGGATCTGATCAAGGAGCAGGGTGGCAAGGCGGGGGGCAGCGTGTCGAAGAAGACCGACTATCTTGTCGCCGGCGAGGAAGCGGGCAGCAAGCTCGCGAAGGCGAAGGAATTGGGCGTGCCGGTGCTGACCGAGGACGAGTTCGAGAAACTGATCGGACGCGGAGGGAAGACGAAATGACGAATATCGACAGTCTCAATTCCGTGAAGGCGCGGGTACAAATGCCGCTTCTTGTCAATGGCGATCAAATGAAGCAGCCGGAGTTCCATCGGCGCTATGAACAGTCTCCCGACGACACGAAGTTTGAGCTAATCGGAGGGATCGTATTCATGGTCTCTCCCCTGCGGAGACTGCACGGTCTGTTCCATTCCAAACTGAACGCTCTCCTCTCGGAGTACGCCGACGAGACCCCAGGCGTCGAGAGCGGGATCGAGATAACAACCATCCTTGGGGAGGACAGTGAAACGCAGCCGGACTTGACCCTGCGCATCGAGCAAGAGTTCGGAGGACAATCTCGCATCAACGAAGACGAGTACATCGAAGGGCCGCCCGAATTCCTCGCCGAGATCGCCTACAGTTCGCGGGCCATCGATCTGAACCAGAAAAGGCAGGACTACGAACAGGCCGGCGTCATCGAATACGTCGTACTCTCTATCGAGGACACACGCCTCTTCTGGTTTCACTTTCCCAGCCAGACCATCCTCGAACCGAATCGCAAGGGCATCCTTCGTTCGCTTGTGTTTCCTGGTTTGTGGATCGACGAGAAGGCGCTGCTTGCCCGGAAAATGAAGCAGGCGAAAGCCGTCTTGCAGCAAGGAATCGCCAGCAAGGAGCATCGTGGATTCGTCCGCGAACTGAAGCGAAAACAGCAGGGTTCCTGACAGATGAGCGCCATTCTCCTGGAGGATCGCGAGGCCCACGTCTGGTTCGTCCGGGCGGACGCCGGCGTCGATCCCCGCCTGCTGCGGACCTGTGAGGACGTACTATCGCCGGAGGAGAAACAACGTTGGCAGCGATTCAAGTTCGAGGACGACCGCCGGCTCTACCTCGTCGCCCACGGCTTTCTTCGCCAGGTCCTCTCGCACTATGCGGCGATAGAACCCTCCGACTGGCAATTCGTCTCCTCCGCCCTCGGCAAGCCTGAGATTGTCCGCGGTCCCGGACACGAGGTTACGAGTTCGGGGGGGGTGGGAAGCAGCCCAAAGGACGGGCGGGGCCCCCGCGGAGAGGGGGGGCACCCGGGAGGGGGGGGGGGGGGGTTGAGACCCCCAC
>JBBRIK010000078.1:0-10366 GCA_038221045.1 Gemmatales bacterium | reverse complement strand
GGCAGGCAAGATCCATGCGGGGAGCGTCCTCGGCGGCGAGGCGAAGTCGTTGCCCTTCATGCTCTGCCAGATGAACCTGCTCTTGCACGGCCTGGTCTACTCTTTCTCCAGTTGCAGCAAGGCATTGATCGCCTTCCACGCCTGCTTTCGGGCGGTTTCGTACTTCTCGCCGTCTGATTCCTTGCCGGTCGTCCAGAATGTCTCGAGCGCCTTGCCCTGTGTGCGAAGAAGACCGGCGATGTTGCGCAGTTTGTTGAAACCTTCCTGATCTTCGCGAGTGCGCGCGAGCTTGGCGATCTTCTCCAATTGCTTGTCAACCGTGGTGAGCGGCGCGGTCACGGAGGCCAGGAGTTGCGTGACGTCCTCCACCTTGTAGACGCCTTCGGCCTTGCCGTCCGCGATGAAGCCGATGTTGAGGTACGTCTGATAGAGTTGCAGTCCCGACAGCATCCCGACCGTCTTCATGAGTTCCGCGACGGCGTCATTCTTCGCGGGTTCGGTTTGCGCCTGAACCGTTGACGGTCGGGTGAGGATCGGAAGCGTGGCGAAGACGGCCAGCAGGCAGACAGAGGTCCACATCCGGTGAGTCATGGATTCTCCAGGGGAAAGTGAAAGAGGAGTCGGGGCATCAGCCCCGGCTCCTGGTTTATTCTGGGAGTGAGATGCTCGAGCACTCCTTACATACCGGCCGGTTTGCCGCCACCGGCCGGTTTACCGCCGCCACCAACTGGTTTGCCGCCTTTGGCCCCGACCATGCCTCCGGCTTGCCCGCCACCGGCTCCTCCCTGACCACCCATGCCACCGACGCCGGCCGGCTTACCGCCCTGGCCGCCTTGGCCGCCTTGGCCGCCCACACCGGCGGGTTTACCGCCCTGACCACCCTTGCCGCCGCCACCAGCCTGCTTGCCGCCCTTGCCACCGATCTGACCGCCAGCATGTCCGCCGCCGCCCTTGCCGCCTTTCCCGCCGCCGCCCTTGCCGCCTGCACCACCGGCCTTGCCGTGGCCGCCCCCCTTGCCGGGGTTTCCCTTGAGCTTCTTGATGACCTCAGCCAGTTCCTGACCGTGGAGGCCAGCCTGAGCCAGGAGGTTGACCACCTGGCCAATTCCCTCCTGCACGCCTCCACCGCCGCCCTGCCCACCCTGCTGGCCGCCCTGGCCGCCGCCGACACCGGCCGGCTTGCCGCCGCCGACGCCAGCCGGCTTGCCGCCACCCACACCGGCAGGTTTACCGCCGCCGACGCCGTCCGGCTTGCCGCCGCCGACGCCGGGGGGCTTACCGCCGCCAACTCCGGGCGGCTTGCTCTCTACCCTCTCGGCGAGGGGGACGGCCATCAGAGCCAACCCGGCCGCCAAAACGATCAGGCTCCGCCACCTGTTGCCCTTCAAACGCGACATTCCCATCTCCTGTTGTGAAGACTTTGAACCGTGCATCACCGATCCGTTCCGCCCTGCTCGTTCGGGCGAGGAGGCGTCTCTTTCTTGTCCGCCTTCTTCTGGAGTCCGGGAGGCACACCCGATTTTCCATGCTGCCTGGGTCCGTCTTCCTTGCCTTCTCGCAGCCAGGGCGGGCCGGTATGATCCGGCTTGCCCTGGCCCTTCGGTACTCCCTTCGTCGCCCGGTCGCGGCCCTGCTTCGACGCCTGCAATGCTCGCTGTAGGCCCGGCCGGGCCGCGGCAGGCGCCTGCGCCAAGTTTCGCTCGAGGACGGTGGTGGTTTGCGCGGCACGCTGGCGAACCTGTTCGACCTCGGCCCGTCTGCCACCCTTGACGTCGTCGGCCTCCACCCGGTCGAGGTTTCCGGCCACGCCACGGTCCATCAACTCGCCGAGGGTCACTCCCAATTCGGAGGCCTGCTCTTCCTCCCCATTCGCGGAAAGCAGGGCGATCGTCTGTGTCAACTCCTGCCCAAGCTCCGACGACAGGTTCGCTCGCCGCAAGGGATCTGATTCTTCAACCAGTCGCAATCCTGACAGCACAAGGACCGCCACGAGGGCTTGCCCGCTGACGTTCGCAAGCGAAGTCGTCTCGCTCGCGCCGGCTCCGGGATCCATCAGAAGGGCCGACCCTTCGCGTGCTGTCTTGCTAACGGGACGAAGCAACTCCGCCATGGCAGGCAGGATACTCGCAGAAAGACCTTCCACGCGAGTGGCCGTGCCCTGCAACTGTTCGACCAGCGGGGCAATCATCGTTCGACGCTGCTCGGGATTCAGCGACTTCACGCGCCCGACCATGCCGCGACGGATTACCTGATCGTACAGTTGCGCGACAAGGACCAGTTCGTCCCGAGGCCCGCCCTGGGCCAGCCGGAACGCCTCGTCCTTCAAAACGTTCGCCATTCGGATCAGGCCATCGAGTTGGTCGGCAGGAGTCATTGACGCCGCCAGGCGGACATCTTGCTCTGCGACCCGAGGGACTATCGGGCTGAGAGACACTCGTGCAACCGGGAGCCGCGACGCGGCGGCCGGTCCTTGCGTGGACGGAGTTGAGTTCCAGAGGGCCTCATGTCCCAGAATCCATCCCAAACCAATAAGGAACGAAGCGGCGAGAGTCATCGGCAAGAGACGCCAGCCCCTTTGACGCCTCGGGGGCGAACTGGAAGTCACAGGGCGCGGGTGTTCGTCGAGGCGTTTCCAAAGCCGTTCCTTCGCTGCTGGATTCGTGGGGGGCGCTTCCATCCGCCGCGTCTGCTCGGTGAGTCTCTCGAGTCGCTCCCAGCGCTGCCGGCAGTCCGGGCAACAGTCCAGATGCCGCTGGACCGGTTGCGGGAGGGAGGTCGTGTCCTTTGTACCGAGCAACCAGGGATAAACTTGCCGGCAAATCATGATGTCGGTCGATCGAGAAACGGTTTCAGTTCCTTGAGGAGGAATTGACGCGCCTTGCAGACTCGCCACCGGGCTGTCTCCTCCGAGATGGCCAGCACCTGGGCAATCTCGCTGTAAGGCAGGTCTTCTTGCGTCCACAGTAAAAACGCCCCTCGATAAGCCTTCGGGAGTCGATCGCACGCCGCACGAAGTAGCTGCTGAGCTTCCTGTTCCAGCAAGGTATTCAGCGGCTCCGGTTCCCGGCCCGGTACGCTCTCCGGCATGGACTGGCGTGCGTTGCCTCGCGGCCCCTTGCTGCTGTCCAGGGCGAGGTTCCTCGCGATGCGGAACAACCAGGGCCGGAAGTGGTCATCTGCCTGTAACTTCGGCAGGCCAATCCAGGCTTTGACAAAGACGTCCTGCGTCAGATCCTCGGCCAGATGGGCCTGGCCAGTCAGGGCATACAGCCAGCGGTGAATGCGTTCCCAGTAGAGTTCGACCAGGGCAGCAAACGCTGCACGGTCTCCCCCACGCGTCAGAGCAACCCATTCCCCTTCTCTATTCTCTGTCACAAGACGTCCTGCACTACTGTCTACAGGACAAGACGAGTGCGACGGACGAATGTTGGCGACATTTTGCCCGATTTCCCCAGAAGCGTGATCCGTGAATGGGGAATTGCCGGCTCGAGTCAAGAATTCGAGAACAAGGACGCCAACAAATCGGGCGTCTGGTCGTCTCTTCTGTATCGAGCAACAGGAGCGGCAGTCTCCCCAAAGAAAGAGAGGACATCATGAACGCATTCAGACGGTTGCTGGTGGCGGGCGCGGTCATTTTCGTCGCGTTCGGCCTCTGCCTGTGCGGCAGCAGCCTGGCGAAGGACGAGAAGGGCGACAAGGACAAAGGCCCGAAAGTGAAGAAAGACGACAAGGGTGCCAAGCCAGCCCAGGGCGGCCCGCATCAGGCCGGCTCGCTGCCGCCCGGACTCGCGAAGAAAGCGGCCGACCATCCGGGCCGAAAAGCGTACCTGGAGGCGCAGAAAAAGGGAACCAAGCCCGCGCCGGACAAGAAGAAGGATACCAAAGAGCCGAAGAAGGATCAGAAAGCAGGCAAGGGAGGTCTGCCGCCTGGACTCGCGGACAAGTCAGCGGATCATCCGGGCCGCAAAGCCTACGAGGAGGAGATGAAGAAGGGAACCAAGCCGGCGCCGGACAAGAGCAAAAAGCCGAAGGACGATTGACCACTCAGCAGCGACGACTCTTGGAGCGATCCTTGCAGGTTTTGCAGTAGAGCAAGTGCTTCTGGCGGGGGCCGTAGTGACAGCAAACGGTAAGGTTGGCCTCGTCGCGTTGGCCGTAGTCAGAGCAGTCGGGGTTTTTGCAGCAGAAGAGGCTGAGGTCGTCCATGGTTGGTTTCGATCAGCCACAGAAACTTGTCGAGCTGCTCTCCAGGGTGTACAAACTGTAGCAGCCGCGTTCAACAGGAGTAGGGCACCACCGAGAACCGAATGACGAAAGAATGAGTAATGACAAAGGACGAATGACGAACGAAAAAGGGATGCAGAGCTTGGACGTTCGACATTCGTTCTTCGTCATTCTTTCGTCATTCGGTTCTCGTCATTAGATATTCTCCCCCTGGGTTTCTAATGAGCCGTCTTCGCACTTTTATCGCTCTGGATCTCGGCCCGACGATTCGCGACCGTCTCATCACCCTGCAAGAGACGCTCGCGCGTTCGGCCCCGGACGTCAAATGGGTCGAAGAGCAGAACCTGCACGTCACTCTGCTGTTCATCGGCGAGGTGGGCGATCGCGGCGTTCTCGACGTGTGCCGGGGAGTGAAGAGCTGCTGTGAGTCGATTGGCCGATTCAGGATGAGCATTGAGGGCCTCGGCTGCTTCGGCAATCCGCGCCGGCCCCGGACAGTCTGGGTCGGTATCGGCGAGGGGGCGGAGGAAGTGACGGCCCTGCATGCGGCTCTGGAAGAGAAGATGCTGGAGCTGGGCTGTTATCGCCGGGAGGAGCGAGCCTTCACGCCGCACATCACGTTGGGGCGAGTCAAGCAGCAGGACGATGCGGAAATCGACCTGGCGGCCGTCTTGCAGAAGAAAGCGGACTGGCAGGCCGGCGCGGTCGATGTGCGCGAGGTGCTGGTGATGAGCAGCGAACTGACGGGGAAGGGACCGATCTACACCGTCCTCAGTCGAACGCCCCTTTCGTGAAGCCGCGATGGGATGAAGGCTTCTGCTACCGGTAGCTATTGGATGCAGTTCAGCAAAGGAGTGCGAATGGCGTTCTCTAACCGATTCTCGAAGCGATGGGCCAGCGTGGTGATTCTCTGCCTACCCCTGTTCTCCACGAGCAGAGGGTACGCAGGAGAGGGATTGCTCAAGGGAGAGGACTCGCAACCTATCCGGCCGGTGCAACTGGGCAGTACTCCGTTCGGTCACTTCTGCGAGTGTGTGGCGTCTATTGCCTTTGCGCCAGAGGGCAATCGGATCGCATCGACCGGGGGTGACCACCGTATTCACATCTGGGACATTTCCACAGGGATCGAACAGACGCGCTTACCGGCATGCGAGGACAGCATGATGTGCCTCGCTTACTCTCCCGATGGGAAATCGATCGCATCCGGAGGAGCTGATGGGGACGTGTCCGTCTGGGATGTTCGCGCAGGAAAACGCCTCCGACAATATGTTGGCCGTAAGAAGGCCGGCTACTCGAACGGTATCTTCGCACTTGCTTGGATTGACTCAGGAAAATTCCTGGTCACTGCCAGTCACGACAACACCATTCGCATCTGGAGTACGACGACCGGCGCGCTCCACAAGTCGATTTCCGAGCCGGATGACGGCAGTAAGGCAATCAACTGGGACACGGTAGCATTCCACCCAGGATCCGCGGTCTATGCGAGTTGCAGCGGCGATACGATCCGCGTCTGCGACTTGATGACAGGCAAGGTGAAGGAGCAGTGTGGCCCAAATCGAGACATCCGCGCCCTCGCTTTCTCCCCCGACGGTCGGTTTCTGGCCACGGTAAGTGAAGACGGGAAGATTCGCGTTTGGGACCGAAAGTGCCGAAGCCAATGCTGCACTTGCGGCCCTCACAATGGGGTGCTTTCTATTGCCTTCTCGAATGATGGCTCGAGGTTCGCCACCGCGAGTCAAGAGGACGGCAAACTCAATCTGTGGCGAACGGAGTCAGGCGAATTGCTGAAGTCCTTCAGCGTTACTGGGAGAGTGCTGGGCCTGGCCTCCGTGCGTTTCTCCCCTTCGGACGCGATCCTTGCCGCCAAGGGGGGAGACATTATTTGTTTCTGGGATGTCAAAAGCAGCAAGATGCTCGATCATCCGTGGATAGGGCATCAAAGCGGTGTATACAGCGTGGCAGTCTCACCGGACGGCCGGTTCCTTGCATCTGCCGGAGAGGAGAGGAGCGTCCTGCTGTGGGACCTTGCCACTCGCTCCGTGAAACGCAAACTCGCCGGTCATTCCCAGAAGGTTCGGAGCGTGAGTTTTTCTCCGGATGGGGTCTACCTTGCGTCTGCGAGTGAAGATCAGTCCATTCGGATCTGGAAGGTCGCAACAGGGGAAAGTATTTGCTGCCTCAAGGGCCACAAGGGGTTATGCACAAGTGTGGTGTTCTCGCCGGACGGGGCGGTGCTGTTCACGGGCAGTTTTGACAAGACGATTCGTGTGTGGGATGTGAAGACCGGGCAAGAACGGAAGGTCATCGAGGGCCATACGGGTGAGATCGCGGCCGTGGGCCATACGGGTGAGATCGCGGCCGTGGCTATTGCTCCGAACGGGAAAGTCCTGGCTTCCTGTGGTCACGATCATTCGATTCGCCTATGGAACCCACAAACGGGAACAGAAATCGTGAGCATTCCATTTCCACGCGTCCCCACCTGCCTCTCGTTTTCCTCGGACTCCACACGGATTGCATGCGGAAACTGCACAGGATCTCTTGTGATCCTTGACGCGACGAATGGAAAAGTGCTTTGCCAGACTCCGAAATCTCGCTCCGCGATCCTGGCTGTGGCGTTCGCCCCAGACGGCAAGACGGTCGCGACCGCACATAGTTGGAAGGACTGCGTTCAGTTATGGGATACGGCAACCGGTAAACTGCTGGAGCGACTGGACGGCCATGAGAGTCACGTCCGGGCCGTCGCGTTTGGACCGAGCGGAAAAAATCTCGTCTCCGGTGCTGCGGATGCCCTTGTCCTCCTTTGGGACCTGGGAGAGAGAAAGGCGAAGAAAACAGAGCCGCCAAAGCCATAGGCGGTCCCCCACGAACGACGGTGCGGGATGACTCCTGGGCCGCCCGTCGTTCAGTGCTTCCCCATCAGCGCCGCCACCACTTCGATGACAATCAGAATCACGACCGTCACCTCGAGCAACTCGCCGCGTGCCGTCGCCGCCTGGTCCGCCAGCGTCTTGTACACGCTCTCGATTACCTCCAACTTGCGGTGAATGCTCTCCTCCCACTGCGGCAGGTGGAACCGCTCCGCCAACTGGCGATAGGCCCGCGCCAGATACTGATCGCCCACCAACTTCAGCACGTTGCCGGTCCTCTCGAACACTTCGTTGGCATCGACCTTCAACTCGCCGAGCTGACGCAGCGGCCCATGAAACATGCTCAGAGGAAAACGCCAGCGCGACGACGGCTGAATCTGCCGATACGCAACCTCGATGATGTCGTCGAGGCGGTTGTCGATGTAGCGATACTCGAGCAGTTGCAGGTTGCTCAACTCGATCACCTGTAACGTCTCCTCGCAGGCGCGATCGATCAGGACGGCGGCCGCCCAGTCGGCCAGAAACAGGTCCGCCGGCGAATAGCTCACGCGCAGCCGCACGGCATCGGCCAGTTCCTCGGCGCTCAGGGCGTTCGGCTCCAGAGCGAGCAGGCTGGCGAGCCAGGGAGTATGCCGCTCCACAAGTGTCTCGGGACTCAGGGACTCTGAGGGAGGGAACTCGAAGACGAGATACTCCTCGGTAAAATCGGCGCGCCACTCGGGCTTGCTGATCGCCGGCCTGAGTTGCTGATACAGCGGCGTCAGGGCGGAGCGCGTCAGCAGGACGAGCGACGCCGGATCGGCGAGCCAGCCGGCCAAACGCGTCAACTGAGCGGGCGTCAGCCGAAAGGGGACCTTGAGCGAGGCACTGACGGCGGCGAAGTCGAAGAGCGTGGCGTCCACTTCGACGAGTTGCTGGCCAATCTCCGGCATCTGCACCAAAAGATTTCCCAGCACGAAACGCAGCGGCGCGAGCCGATAGGCGATGGAGGAGGGCGTGCGCGGACGGCGAACCAAAGCCTGAACCTCGGCCGGCACGATCTTGCGCGCCTGTTCGAGATCGACCTCCTCGCCCCAGTCGAAGGCGACGAAGACATGCAACACGCCGGTCAGCGGCGTTTCGTCTCCCAACGGTTCGATGATCGTTCCTCCGCCTCGCGCTACAAGGCGCTGCGGCGCAGCCACAGGGAACTCGCGACGACGCTCAATGAACTGAGGCTCATCGCGGCGCTGGCCCAGATCGGCATGTGCGACGCAAAGACGCCAAGGAGAGGATACAGGACGCCCGCCGCCAGCGGAATGCTCATCGTGTTGTAGGCGAAAGCCAAAAGCAGGTTGCGGCGGATGGCGCGGACGGTCGCCCGGCTCAGCCGGCGAGCGCGAGCGATGGCCCGCAGGTCGCCCTGCACCAGCGTCACCATCGCGCTTTGCATGGCCACATCGGTCCCCGTCCCCAGCGCGATACCAACGTCTGCTCCGGCAAGCGCGGGAGCGTCATTGATGCCATCGCCGGCCATGATGACGCTGCCGCCCTGCTCGCGCAAGCGCCGCACTTCGTCGGCTTTCTGAGCGGGAAGCACTTCCGCGATCACCTCGTCGATACCGAGCCGGCGAGCGATGGCTTCGGCCGTCGCCCGGCTATCGCCGGTCAGCATGATGAGGCGCAGGCCGTCCGCGCGCAGCAGACGGATCGCCTCGGGAGTGGTGGCGCGGATCGGATCGGCGACCCCCAGCAACCCAATCACTCGTCCTTCGACAGCGGCGAGCAGCACAGTCTGACCGTTCTTGCGTAATTCTTCGACGTGTTGGAGGTGTGCCTCGACGTCAATCCCTCGTTCGGCCAGCAGAGCGGGCGTGCCCAGCAGCAGCGATCGGCCCTCGACGCGGCCGGCGATCCCCTTGCCGGGAATCGCCTCGACGGCTTCCGGTTTCGCCAGAGTCAGTCCGCGTTCCTCGGCGGCGCGCAGCACGGCGGAGGCCAACGGATGCTCGCTGCCCTTCTCCAGACTCGCGGCCAGGCGTAGCACTTCGTCGCCGCCTTCGAGCGTCTCCAGGCGCGGTTTGCCCTCGGTCAGCGTGCCGGTCTTGTCGATGACGAGCGTGTCGGCCCGACACAGCATTTCCAGTGCTGCCGCATCGCGAAAAAGGACGCCGATGCTCGCGCCTCGGCCCATGCCTACCGTGAGAGCCAACGGCGTCGCCAGCCCCAGAGCGCACGGACAGGCGATAATCAGCACGGCGACAGCGCTGACCAGGGCGTTCGCCAGGCGCGGTTGTGGTCCCAGGAGCGCCCAGGCGAGAAAGGTCAGTCCGGCGATCAGCACGACGGCGGGAACGAAGATGCTGCTGACGCGATCGACCAGACGCTGGACGGGCGCCCGGCTGCGCTGGGCCTCGCTCACCAGGCGGACGATCTGTGACAGCAGGGTGTCACTGCCGACGCGCTCGGCTCGCATCAGCAGGCTGCCGTTGCCGTTGATCGTCCCGCCGACGAGGCGGTCGCCCGCGCCTTTCTCGACGGGCAGCGATTCGCCGGTAATCATCGACTCGTCGATGCTGCTTCTGCCCTCGACGATGACGCCGTCAGCCGGGGCCTTTTCGCCGGGCCGGACGCGCAGCACGTCGCCGGGCTGAATCAGTTCGAGCGGCACGTCCTGCTCGCGTCCATCGGGTCCGACAAGACGAGCGTTCTTTGGAGCGAGGTTGAGCAAGGCGCGAAGGGCGGAAGTCGTCTGCCGCCGGGCGCGCGACTCCAGCCACTGCCCCAGCAGGACGAGGACCGTGATGGCCGCCGCCGACTCGAAGTACGGTTCGACGCCGTGCATCGTGCGGAAGCCTTCGGGGAACGCTCCGGGAACCACCAGCGCGAAGAGACTGTAGACATACGCGGTGCCGATGCCGAGGCCGACAAGCGTGAACATATTCGGGCTGCGCTGGACGAGCGATTGCCCGAAGCGGACGAGCAATGGCCAGCCGCACCACAACACGATCGGCGTGGCCAGCAGCGCCTGAACGAGGTTTAGCAGCCAGGGAGCGGCATGCTCCCACGGCATTCCCGGAATCATCCCGCCCATCGCCAGTACCAGCAGCGGCACGCCCAGAATGAGGCCGACGAGGAAGCGCCGGCGCAGGTCGGTCTCCTCGTCCGAGGGAACGTCGTCGGCCGAGACGGTGCGCGGCTCCAGGGGCATGCCGCACAAGGGACACGGACCTGGATGATCGAGGAGGACGCCAGGATCCATCGGGCAGACGTATTCGACCTTCCCTGTCGTGACG
>JBBRIK010000077.1:0-10414 GCA_038221045.1 Gemmatales bacterium | reverse complement strand
GTTCCAGCAATCGCCGTTGGCCGAGTAATCTTCGCGGACGGTCCCCCACTGGCGCTCGGAGAGATAAGGCCCCCAGCGTTTCCAGTTCTGCTCGCGAAGCTGGTCGGCTCGCAAGCGCATCGTCTCGGCGTCAGGCTTCGGCGTCATGCAGTCGTCCTCTCTCTCAAGCGCCGTCATCTACACCGGCAACACCGTGATCATCGGCTCGCCCTTGCCGAATCCCGCCAGCAACAGAATCACGTCTCCCGAGCGCGCCAGCCCCAACTCGCCAACGAGTTGCCGCGCCACCTGAGCCGGCTTCTCGAAGTCGGCCGCCTCGACCAGACGCGGAATCACTCCCCACAGTAGATTCAGCCGGCGACAGATGCTGGCATCCGTCGCGAAGGCGACGACCGGCGCCGCCGGCCGGCTCGCCGACACAACGCTTGCCGACAACCCTGACGTTGCTCGCACCACGACGGCCCGCACGCGCAGATCGCGCGACAGTTGCGCCGTCGAACGCGCGATGGCCACGCGCAACGGCAACAGTCCTGTGTGGTCCTCCGCCTTGGTCAGCGAGCGGAACGCGCCTTCGGTCCACTGCCAGCCCTCGACCTGATGCGCCACGCGATCCATCATGCGAACCGCCTCGATGGGATGAGCGCCGACGGAGGTCTCGGCCGACAGCATCACCGCGTCGGCCCCGCTGAAGACCGCCGTCGAGACGTCCGACACCTCGGCTCGCGTCGGCCGGGCGTTCTCGACCATCGATTCGAGCATCTGCGTCGCCACGATGACCGGCTTGTTCTTGCGCCGCGCCCGGAACACCAGGTCCTGCTGCGCGATCGGCACCACCTCCGGCGACAACTCGACGCCGAGGTCGCCGCGCGCCACCATGATGCCGTCGGCCGCATCGAGAATGTCGTCGATGGCCGTCAGCGCTTCCGGCTTCTCAATCTTGGCGATCACCGGCGTCGTCTGCCCCTGGCCGGCGATCAGCCGCTTGAGGTCCTCGACGTCGGCGGAGCGGCGCACGAAGGACAGGGCCAGGAAATCGACGCCGAGATCGAGCGCGAAGCGAGCGTCGTCGCGGTCCTTGTCGGTCAGCGCCGGCGCGGAGACGGCCACTCCCGGCAGGTTCATCCCCTTGCGATCCTTGAGGATGCCCCCCGCGACGACGACGCAGGTAATGTCGCGATCATCGACATGTTCGACGCGCAGTTCGAGCAGGCCATCGTCAAGCAGAATGCGGTCGCCGGGCCGAACGTCCTGATCGAGAGCGGGATACTGCGAGGGAATCAGTCCGGGTCCGCCGATCACGTCGCGTGTGGTGACAGTGACGTGCTGGCCGTCGATCAATTCGATGCGTCCGCCCTGGAGTTGGCCAACGCGGATCTTCGGGCCGCACAGATCGGCGAGGACAGCCACCTGATGACCGACACGCTGCGAGGCGGCGCGAATCGCCTCATAGGCGGTTCGATGGTGCGCATGATCGCTGTGCGAGCAATTGAGTCGGAAGACCTCCACGCCGGAGCGGATCAGTTCTTCGAGAATGGCCGGCTTCTCGCAGGCAGGACCGATGGTAGCGACGATGCGCGTCCGGCGACGTTTGAGGAGTGTGGAGGTCGGATAGGAATTCGTCATATGCGATGCATCCTTCTGGAGGCCCAGCCTGTCGGGCGCGGTGGCACGAGGGTGGGAGAGGACGCCCATCGCATTTTATGAACTTCGCTGTTGTCGTTCGCCTTGCAAGGACGATTCACTCGGAGAGCATGGGGCAGAATTTTCGACGCGGTGTCACGATGGTTAGCCGCGACGCGAAGTCTTCAGAGCGGAGCGCGCGGCCCAATGGTTCGCGTCCCGGCGCTCTGCTCCCCAGACGCTGCGCGTCGCGCCTAATCATTGATGGGTCAGTCATTCCGCGTTGAGTAGTGGATCGAAGAGATCGGCCATTGGCCGGTTTCGCAGCAGGGTCAAGCCGGCTCCTGGCGAAACCCATAGCTGACCATTTGCTCGAAGGTCAGATCAAACTCCTGGTCGTCGCGCAGGTGCAGGAGGATCATTCGCAGATCGGACAATTCCTTCTCCAGGACGAATATCCTCCGGCACAGTTCTGTGATCTCCTGGTGATCCTCGCTGGGGATATCGAGCATCATCTGGAAATTCGGTCTGGGCCACGGGTTATCAAGGTCCCGGACAAGGTAGGAGCGGAGACGTGTCTTGTCGTTGAGTAGCTCTTCCAAGGCGTTGTTCCGGTTGTGTAGTCTCTGTTCCAAATCGAGGATGCGCCGCTGTACGGCCTCCTTGATCTCGGCCCCGTTCTTCTTGAAGGTAATCCCCGCATTCATCATGATGGGTCGCTCCAGATGATTCCCGTGTGCGCGGCAGTCCGCCTGTGCAGCCGCTCGAAATCCGGGCGGTCAAAAGTGAGGACGCAGCGCCCCTCCGACATGGCATGCTCAAGTACACGGGCGTCATCTCGTCCTTGCTCTCCAGCCTCCTGTACCGTCAGCACGTCGTGTCCCAGGACGCGAAGCCGCTCAACGACATGATAAGGCGAACGGCAAGTGATGAGTTACCCGTAGCTGAAGTCGCCAGACTTCAGGTGCCGGGCTGCACCTGAAGTCTGGCCACTTCAGCTACGGGTAAAGTAATTCCTGCCCTTCGCCTAAGACTGTGGCGACGCTACGCCCGGCGGCGAACCTTCCTCGCCGCCGGGCGCCTTTTCTTGGAGCCGATCGCAGGCAGCAGTTAGCTGCAGGTGCCGCCGCTCGCGCCCGATGGTTGCCGCGCTGCCTTCACGCGATTGATGAAGGCGAAGTCAGCAGCCTGGGGTGCCCGGTCAAGGCCCTCGAACCGGCCCTGCTTGTAGTTGTCCGCGATGGCCTCCTTCAACTCCGGGTGCCCCTGGTAGCCGCGCATGGTGCGCTCCATCAGTTCGTCCCAGCGCTGGGCGAGGGCCTGGGCCTGAGGGCTTCCCGGGTCGAGACCGCCGTTGGCCCGCACCTCGGACAGGAGCGCTGTCCAGGCCTCCTCGACAGCCCGGATTTCGCCGGGTCCCACCAGCTTGCCCACCTCCTCGAACTGCTTCATCTGCTCGGGCGTGAAAAACTTCTCGGTCATGGTCATCACCTCAATGGTTCGGAGTAACTCGTCGGTGGAGACCTTCTCCGCCGTGCGGAAGTAGGCGGCAAGTGCTTCGAGACGCTCGCACAACTCCCGCTGTGTTTGGATCTGTTCCCGCAGGCGCGCGACGTGAAGCCGGATCACCTCAAGCGGCGAGAAATCTGCCTGGGTGAGACATTCGCGGACCTCCTCAAGCGAGAAACCGAGTTGACGCAGGGACAGCACCTGCTGCAAGCGAGCGATGTCGGCGGCCGTATAGAGACGGTGTCCTGCCTCGGTGTGCAAAGACGGTTTCAGTAGACCGATCTCGTCGTAATGGTGGAGGGTGCGGATGGTCAGGCCGCTCCGCCGCGCAAGCTCCCCCACTTTCAGAGCTGCGAATACCATCGCGATTACTCCTGCCGCCGCCTTTGGGAACAGTAGCCACGAAGGAATGGTACGCCCTCACCTAACGTGAGGATCAAGGGCAATTTCGCAAAATAGGACTTTTCGGGATCAGAGGCGCTGCCTGGCGGCAATAGGAGTGGTTCGAGTCCGGGATGTGAAAGTAAGGGTCAGGCGACGTCCTGATCTGAAGCACGTTGCGGATTTCGTTCCTCATCCGGCCAGTCGTCGAAGCGGACCGCGATACGCTTGCTGATGCCGGACTCCTGCATCGTCACGCCATACAGTACGTCCGCGGCCGCCATTGTCCGTTTCGAGTGCGTGATCAGAATGAACTGCGAGCGGTCAAGAAACTCGCGCAGCACTGCCGCCGCGCAGGCTCGCATGCGTGTCTCACCGCGATATTCCATGTGATCCCCCGCACAGGAATCACGGCAGCGCCAGCGCTGCTTTCAAAGCCGCATTGACTTGTCGCATGATATCGTCAGTCAGGTGGCCGATGATCCGCAGCACTCGCTGCTGCCGCATCGTCGCGAGGTTCCCGCACTTGATCAGAGACGGTCCGCGCAACCCGCTGCCTGCACCCTCAGACGTTGCCGGATCGACGAGTACATTTGTCAGCCGATCCGTATCCGCCAGGTTCCCCGTAATCATCACCAGGATCGTGTTCGCCAGCGCCTGGTTGTCGGCATCATTCTGTACGACCAGCGCGGGGCGGATCTTGCTACCGGGCATGTCCTGAAAGGGAAAGTCCGCGATGACGACGTCCCCGCGAATCATTGCGATTCCTTCGCGTAGTGCTGGTAGCCTTCAAGGTACGGATCGTTGACATCATCCTCGGCCATCACCTCGTTCATGAGAGCCGCAGCGTCTGGCAAGTCGTCGTCCGCGTAGGCTTCCATCCCATCCGATCCCAAGGCCTCGACCGCCTCGGCCCGCAGCATCTCTCTCTCCTCGTCGGTCCACGAGCTGTCGTCATCATCCGTGAGCCGCTCGTACTCCTCGGACCGTAGCAGCACGTACATCTCCTGGGTAGCCGGATCCACCAGGCGGATCGGCGTCCCATTCTGTTCTCGTACGGCTTTTCGCATTTCTTCGGTTAGCTCGATCATGGCGGCCTCCTTCTCCCCCATTCTATCATGCCCTGCTTGACCGGAGACTCGACGCAGTCCAACTCACGATGCCTCTTTGGCCTGGCGCTCCTCATCCGGCCAGTCCTCGAAGCGGACCGCGATGCGCTTGCTAATGCCGGACTCCTGCATCGTCACGCCATAAAGCACGTCAGCGGCCGCCATCGTCCGTTTCGAGTGCGTAATGAGAATGAACTGCGAGCGATCGAGAAACTCGCGCAGCACTGCCGACAGCCGGCCGACGTTCGCCTCGTCCAGGGCGGCATCGACCTCGTCGAGGATGCAAAACGGGCTCGGCTTGCTGCGGAAGATCGCCAGCAGCAGCGCCACCGCCGTCAGCGTCTTCTCGCCGCCGGACATCAGCGAGATGCCGCGCAACTCCTTCCCCGGCGGGCGGGCGATGATCTCGATGCCGGTCTCAAGGATGTCGGTCTCGTCTTCCAGCACGATGTCGGCCTGACCGCCGCCGAACAGTTTGCGGAACAGTTCCTGAAAGTGCGAACGGATCACGATGAGCGTGTCGCCGAAGAGACGCCGGCTATCGGTGTTGATGCGGTTGATGATTTCTTCAAGCGTTCTCTTCGCCGCGGTCAGGTCGTCCAATTGCGTTTGCAGAGCGCCGCCGCGTTTTTCGAGTTCTTCCAGTTCCGCGAGCGCATCCATGTTGACGCTGCCGAGACGGCTCAGTTTTGTCTTCAACTCCTCGATCTCCGCATTCGCCGCCGCCGGATCCGCAATACTCACTCCGCGCTCCGCATTTTCCGAATCGCGATAGATGGCTTCGAGATCGATCTGGTAGTCCTCGCGCAGCCGGCCTGCGATGGCGTCGAGACGATGACGCAGATCGCGCGTTTCGACGTCGCGCTGGTGGACTTGCTGCTGCCGTGCCTGGTAACTCTGCTGGCGCGATTTGACCTGCTCGGACCACTCCTGGCGCTGCTGGCGCAACTGGCCGCGCTCCTGCGTCAGTTGCGCGAGGACCTGTTCCGTCGCTTCTTTTTCCAGGCTGCAGACGGCCAGCGAGGAAGACGCGGACAGCATCGAACGGTTGCTCTCGTCGAGCCGCTGTCTCAGGTCGTGCAGGCGCTCCTCGGCCTGACGCTGCTGCCCTTCACGCGCGGTCCGATCCGCGTCCATCTGGGCCACACGTCCGCGCATCGCCAGCAGACGTTCGCCCACCTGAGCCAGCGCCACCCGCGCCGTCATGCACGTCTCTTGCTGCTGCTGCCGTAAGTGGCCGGTCTGCTGGAGCCGGTCCTCGGCCGCGTTGATGCGAGCCTGAAGTTGCTGCACGGTCTGTGACGCCCGGCTTGCCTCCTCCCGCGCCTGTTCCCAGGCCGTTTCGACGCGCTGAATCTCCTGCTCCTGCCTGTCCATCTCGAAACGGTCCAGTTCGACCGTCTCGTGCAAACCATCGCGCCGCTCGCGCTGCGTGGCCAGACGAGAACGCAAATCAGCCGCCTGGCCCGCCAGCACCTCGACTTGCTGTTCGACGTCGCTCGCCTCGCGCTCCGTCCGGGCAATCCGTCCGGACAGGTCGCCCAGATCGACGTCAATCTCGGCCAGACGCGCATCCAGGTCAGCCACCTGCTCGCGCAGATCGCGCAGTTCGCTCTTGCGCGAGAGCAGGCCTCCCTCGGCGTGAGGAGAGCCAATCGTCAGCGTCCCGTCCGCTTCGAGAAGCTCGCCCTGAAGCGTGACGAAGCGAAAGCCGGAGGTGTGTTCGGCCAGGATGCGAGCCGTATCGAGGTCCTGAACAATCAGCGTTCGCGCCAGCAAGCGGCGCGGCAAATCCTCGAGTTCCGGCGCGTCGCAGGAGACGAGTTGCTCGGCCAGGGCGACGACGCCGGGATGGACCGGTTGCCCTTCCGAGGAGATCGGCATCCGCACGCGCACGGCCGACGACATCTCCAGCAAGCGATTGGGCCGAGGGGGTGCGTCGGCAGCGAGTTGCGCGACGGGACAGAAACTGACCCGGCCCGAGAGAGGTTGCGGCAGTTGATCCAGGGCCACGCGCAGCCGGGCGATATCGCGAATGATGAAGTGATGGGCGCGTTCGCCCAGCGCCAGATCGATCAGCGGAGCATACTCACGGCGAACTCCCAGGAAGTCGGCGACGATGCCAAGGACCGTGCGCCACGGTCCAGGGTCCGGCCGCTCCAGGATCGCGAACACCTCGCGGACGCCGGTATCCAGACCCTCATGGCTCTTTTCAAGGCTTTCCAGCACCTCGATGCGGCTAGCCACGCCGCTGCGCGTCTCGCGCAATTCGGAGGCGAGACGGACCGTCTCCTCGCGCAACCGTTGCAAGCGCTCGCGTTCCTGGCGCGTCGTGGCCTGTGCTTCACGGGCGCGAGTCAGCCGGCCTTGCAGCTCCTCCTCGGCCGCGCTCATCTCGGCAAGCTGGCGTTCGAGTGAGGCCAAGCTGCCGGCGGCCTGATCGCTGCGATGGCGCAGCCGATCGCGCGATCGCGTCAGGTTGTCCAGTTCGGCCTTGTAAGTGATCGTGTCATTCTGCAGCCGGGCCAGTTGATCCATCAGGCCGAAATGCCCGTCTCGGTCGGTCCTGAGCTGCTCCTGCAACTCGGCGAGCAATCGCTGGCTGGCCGTCAACTCCGCGTCCAGCCGCTCCAGTTCCTCCTGACCCGCTGCCTCGGCGGACTCGACCGCCGCCAGTTCCTCTCGTGCCGTCTCGACTGCGGCGGTGGCGATGGCCGCGTGCCGTATCGCATCGAGGGCCTGAGCGGACGTCCGCTCGCAATCGCCGGTCAAATCCTGAGAAAGCGTCGTCTCATGAGCCAGTGTGGACGTATCGGCCGCGATCTGCTGATGCAGACCTGCCTGCCTCGTTTCCTGCTCGCGAATCGTCTCGTCGAGTTGGACCAGGGTCTGCTCGACCTCCCGCAGCGCACGCTCCTGCCCGCCGGCCTGCTCGACTTCTTCTTGCAAACCGCGCTGGAGCGACTCCAGTGCCGCCGTCGCCTCGTCGAGTTGTCGCGCCAGCGCATCGTACTCTCGCAGTCCCAGGCCGATGCGCAGCTCCTTCAGACGCTCGGAATGCTCCTTGTAGCGCTGGGCCTTGGCGGCCTGGAGGCGGACGCTGCGCAACTGCTTCTCGACCTCCTCCATGATGTCGCGGAGGCGGAGCAGGTTGGCATCGACTCGTTCGAGCTTGCGGAGCGTCTCGGTCTTGCGGGCGCGGAAACGGCTGATGCCGGCCGCCTCCTCGAAGATGGTACGGCGTTCCTTCGTTGAGGCCTGCAGCAGCACATCGACGCGGCCCTGTTCGATGATGCAGTAGGCGTCGGTGCCGGCGCCGCTGCCGAGGAAGAGGTCCTTGACGTCCTTGAGCCGGGTGAGCTGGCCGTTGATGAGATATTCGCCCTCACCGCTGCGATAGACCCGTCGTGTGATCTGGAGTTCGTCGGCGAGGGAAGCGAGGCTGCGGCGCGTGTTATCGAAGATGAGCGTCACTTCGGCGAGGCCAAGACTGCGACGCGACGCGGAGCCGTTGAAGATGACGTCGCTCATCTCGGTGCCGCGGAGACTGCGAGCGCTCTGCTCGCCGAGTACCCAGCGGACCGCATCGACGACGTTGCTTTTGCCCGAGCCGTTGGGACCGACGATGGCCGTCACGCCGGGCGAGAAATCGAACTCCGTCTTGTCGGCGAAGCTCTTGAAGCCGACGAGTTGTAAACGCTTGAGCATGGTGCGCTTCCCGAATGCTTGCCGCTTGCGGCGTGGCGGTCGCGAAGAGCGCTACGCCGCAAGCGGCAAGAAGTCACTTCGTCTCGCCGTCCTTGTTCTCCTGCCGCACTGCCTGAACGTCCTTTTCGATGCGCGAACGACGACGGGCGATATTCTTCTGAAACAGCGTCGGGGTCGCGCCGAAGCTGCTGTCGGGCTTGATGAGTTGAATCTGTTCGGGCAAATCCCTGTCCAGTTTATCGCGTCCGGCAAGGGCCACCTGTTCCACCGTCACCGCCTGCGGCAGCGCGTCGATGTTGATGCGGCAGGTCAGGTTCTTGCACGCCGACGCCTGACGAATCACCTCGATGACCTCGGGATAGGATGCTCCCTGAGCGGCCAGGCTCCGGATCAGATCGGGCAGTTCGAGCGCACATTGCGTTCGGCTTTCCCCGCCTTCTCCCAGGTGAAGCGGAATGTGGGTGATCGTACAGCGTTCCGCATCGGGGCCCGCCGTGACGGCGAACTCGCCCGAGAGGATGGAGAACGGCCCGACCAGCGGCGGCGTCTTGCCGAAGAGGACGATTTCCGCGCGGTGGTTCGTCGTGAAGTGAACGAGCGGCTTGCCTCCCGGCGCGACCTGATGCAGCCAGTAGGTCTCGTTGAGCCGTTCGCCGCCGACTTCCGGCGTCTTGTCATCCAGTGTATGCAGTGCGCGAAATGCGCCATAGCGCGTTTCATCGTCGAATTCAGAGGTCATCAACTCCGCCAACTTGACGTGGCAGACCGCCTCATCGAGCGAGGCCATCGCCGTCAGCGCGAAGGCTCGCAGGTACGGTTGCTGCTCGACCTGCTTCGACAGTTCCTCACCGGCCGAGGGACTGCCGAGATAGGCCAGCGCTTCGGCGGAGCAGAAGCGAACCAGCGGATGCGGATGCTTCAGCCCTTGCTTGAGGGCTGGAATGCTCATGGTCCCCAGGGCCTCCAGCCGCAGAGCGACGACGACCGCCCGCGCCGGATCGAGCAGGTCCTCGGAGAGTTGTTCGCGATAGGGCAGGCGCGGCTTCTTGTCGTCGCGAGCCGGAGTCTCTTCGAGAGCCACCATGCGGACGACGCGCAGATAGCGCGGCAGATTGAGTTTGTACGAGGCCGGCACGTTCAGCATGACCAGCGAGTTACTCTTGGCGACGGCCAACTCGTTGCCCGGCGTCATAACGATCGTGCCCTGAAAGGCCGCGTTGATGCGATTGGCCAGGTTGGCGGCGACGGCCGTGAACTGGCTATTCGAGTTCAGCACGATGTGGAACTGCCGGTCGATCGCGCAGACGCCTCCGCCCCAGACGCGCGCCTTGCGCATCTTCTCGACCTCATCGCCTTCACTGACGCCGGCCAGCAAGGCCCCCTCCGCTTTCACAAGCGGATGACCGCGAACGGGGCCATTCGGGCCGTTCGAGGAGTTGGTGGTGGTGGCGGTATAGTCGAAGTTAAAGAGCGAGCAGGATCGCAGAAAGCCGCCGCGCAGACTCGTCGCTCGCGATCCGGGAGGCAGAACGACGTCGAGGTCGAGCTTGTCGCCGCGTTTAGCGCCGGCCGGAACGACGGCATGGACGAGGACGATGCAGTAATCCTTCGAGCTGAGGAGCTCCTTGATGTTCTTCACTTTTTGACGTTGCAATTCGTGTTCAACTGTTTGCCGTGCTTCGCCTCCCGGCGCGGCACAACCGGTGCCCTCGAGTCCCTCGACGAGACCGACGCCGCTGACGAGGATCTGTTCGGCGTTGCTGAAACTGGAGACGTCGCCCACGGTCTTGACCTGATAGCGATCCTTGTCGGTCTCTTCTTCCTGCTGCGAGCGGATCTGCGGACCCGAGCAGCCGGTCAGTCCCAGCAGGATCGCCAGGAGCAGCGGAATCGCTCGCAAGGAGTTCGTGGGCGTCATGGGATCGCAGCGGTTCATGACATCGTCCCTATCCGGAGAAAAGCCGTCCTCCCCCAGGAGCCCCGGAAGAAGGAAACGGAGACGTCCCACAGCCGATCGCCGTGAGGCATCCTTCAGCGCAAAAAGACATGAAGGGCGATGGCTATACGTTGAGAGAGGAAACGTGTCA
>JBBRIK010000076.1:0-10427 GCA_038221045.1 Gemmatales bacterium | reverse complement strand
GAGGCCGCCCCATCCCGAGCCGATGTCCAGCACCTTCTGCCCTGGCTCCAGCAGGAGCTTGGACGCGATGAGCCGCTTCTTGTTCTGCTGAGCCTGCTCCAGAGTGTCGTCCGGGCTTGTGAAGTAGGCGCAGGAGTATTGCAGGTCGTCATCCAGGAACAACTCGTAGAGCTGCCGGGACAGGTCGTAGTGATGGGCGACGTTCCGGCGGGCCGTGCCGACCGGGTTGTACTGTTGCAGGCCGCGCAACTGTCGCCACACCCAGCGAAGAGCGGCCTGGAGCGGGTAGCCGGTGAGCGTTGCCCGGTTGACGGAGAACAGGTGCAGGAAATCGTAGACGGTCGAGCCGTCCTCGAAGGTGAGAGTGCCATCGACATAAGCCTCGCCGACGGCTAGTTCCGGGTTGAAGAAGAGCCGCAGCGGCAGGAGCCGGCTGTGCAGGCGCATGGTGACGACCGGCCCTCCGGGAGCGCCGGCGAACTCGCGGAGGGTGCCGCCCGCGTCGATGACCCGGAGGGTGCCTGTGCGGACGAATCGCCGCAGCAGGTGGGAAAGCAGGAACATGAGAATCTCTTCTGTCTCTTGCCGGTCCCTGGCAGGGTCCGCCGCACTGATCGCATCGGGCAAATAATACTCCGCGCATCGCCAGCACCGCAAGGGCGGTTTACCATCGCCCCGATCCGGGGCAACGCCTTATAATAGTGTCGGGAGACGCTGGAGACAGAGAATAGCCATGACGATATTGCTTCTACCAGAAATCGCCCTGAGTTCGGTTCGCTCGCTTTCCGAAGCCGCTGACCGGGATACGCCCGCTCTGCTGGCCCGCAATCTCCGTGAACTCGCCCTGGCCGCTCGGGTCATTGCCGGCAATGTGCGCACATTCTGGGAGCAGTCCCGCAATCTCCTTGCCACCGAGGGGATGCAAGCTGCTGAGTTGAGAAAGAACACCGGGTCGTTCCTTGAATGCCTGGTGAATCTGTCTGAGACGCTGGCAAGGATTAATCGATTAGCGCGGCGGATGGGTGATCCGCTTGCGGATGTCTGCTCGGACGCGGCCGAGGTCGAGGCTGCATTGCAAAGCCTTCAGACCGAAATCGCCAGCGTTCACGAACTGGTCAGCAGGCCCGTTGGCCCTGACTTCCTGGAGCGGGCCAGAAACGCGGCTGAGGAGGATCCGGGCGTCTACCTCACTCATAAAGAGATGCTCGCCAGTTTCCAGGACCCTGACCATTGAGAGTCACCGGTGGCGTTTTCTCTCGAATACAAGCCCGGCGTCCGCGCGTACCTGCGTGGCCTGAACAGCCTGTCGCGCCAGGGTCGCAATCGTCTCTTTGCACTGATCGATTTCGATCTTCGGCAGCATGGCGACGCCCCTCTGGCCGACGCGAATCATTGCCTGGACGCGGAGAAAGCGATCTTTCAGTATGAACCGACATTCCTCGATCAAGATGGCGACGGCCTGATTCATCACTTTCGCATCGCCGTGGATGCGTCGCCGGCCGCCGTCGGTGTGTTGCGCATCATCTACGTCGAGGAATCATCTCGTTGACCTCTGCTCGCGGGCCGGCGGTTGCAAAGACAGAAGGCGGAAGCGGGGGACAGCAAGAGAGATGCAACAATCTTGCAGGTCCCTTCTTTGGGGCGGCATGTGCGCGATGCTGCTGTCGGGCAGCGACATCGGCGAGGAGTGCCTCGTCGCGGCCGGGAGCATCGTGCTGGAGGGACGCAAGGTGCCGCCGCGTTCGGTGGTCATGGGCGTGCCGGGCAAGGTGGTTCGGCAGTTGACCGATGAGGAAGTCGGCAAGATTCGCGAGAACGCCGCTCACTATTACGACATGGCGCAGCGCTATCATCAAGGCGAATTCAAGCTGCGGCAACTCCTCGCCTGATTGCGGAGGAAGCCATCAACCAGTGGGCTTGCCGTTTTTCTTGGTTGCCAATCCCGCCCCGCCCAGAGTCACTTCTCCTGCTCGCGGCGTGACTTGCGGTAAGCTTCATCGAGCAGGCGGACGTAATCAGGCTCGTTCTTCCAGCCAAAGCGTTTCCGGAACACGTCTGCCTTCATTTCAGGCTCGACTCCCGCCTCGGTTTCCACCTTGTAGAACAGGGACTCCTCACAGCCTTTGCAACACCGGTAGTGTCCCGCGGCGCTGACGGCAAGCCACTTGCCCACGTCCAGGATAAGCAGGCTGCCTCGCTGCTGCTTGCGCTTCAGGTCCCAGAATCGAACTGAGCCGTCCTGGCTGCTGGAAATGAGGGTCTGGCCGTCCGGGGCAAACAGCAAGGCGAGGGGGAGGCGATCATGGCCGAAGAGTTCGGCCTCCAGTTCCGGTTTCTTGCCGCTCAGGTCATACAGGAGGATATTCTGCTGCACCCCGGCGAAGGCGAGAAACTTGCTGTCGCGAGACCAGGCAAGTTTGGAGAAGTTCGGCGACGCCTGCGCCTTGAGGATGTGAAGCTCCTTCGCTGATTTGACGTCGAACAGGTGGACCCGCTCATCCGAGCACGCGGCAGCGAGTAACCGCTCGTCGGGAGACAGGGCCGCCGAACTGACGGCACCAGGCACGGGAATGATCCTGGGGTTGGTCGATTTGCGGAAAGAGATCAAGCCGACTCCCGCCAGCGGAGCAGTGGTAACACGGACGGCGAGGGTCTTCCCATCAGTCGTCCAGTGATAGAGGACAATGTTGTCGACCTCGAGTTCGCACATACCCACCCTGTTTCCGCTCTCCGTGTTCCAGAAGAAGACAATGCCTTCGGAGCCCACCGTGGCCAGATGGTAGACGTCGGGCGAGAATTGCACCTCGCGAATTTGCTTGGAGTGTCCTTTCAGCGTATACGTCGGCTTGCCTTCCTTGAAGAGCTTGACGATCGGTGCGTCCACCACCGCCGCGTATTTCCTGTCCGCTGACATGGCAGCGTAGGAGCCTCCCAGCGGGGCGGGAACAAGTTCGCTTTTGCTGAAATCCCAGTGAACCCAGCGGTCTCGACCGATCTTCAGCGCCAGGATGTCGTCACCGAGCAGGCACATTTCCTCGACCGGGACTTCCTTGTCGCTGGTGTTCAGCAGCCAGGACCGAAGTCCCTTGATTACGGCCGGGCGGGCCACGTAGGCGGTCGGCTCCAGGGGCTTGCCGGTCTCGATCGGCGGTGGTGGGGGAGAGTCGTCGCCTGGCAGCGGGCTTGGGTGCTCCAGCTTTTCCCCACCCGCGCCACCAAGGCAGATCGCCGCTACCAGGCTACCGACGAGGAGCAGCAGCACCGCTGCCGCCATACCGGCATTGCGGCGTATCGTCCAGCGAGAGAAGACGGACTTGCCTCCCATCGGGAGAGTAACCGTGTCCGGCGTCTGCGCCTTCTTGTCGCAGGGAACAACAAGGTCAAGGGAACAAGAGGTGTGCTTCTGCTGCAACGTGTCCAGCACCCGCATCACGACGTCCGCTGACACGGGACGGTCCTCCGGCTTCTTCGACAGCATGCACTGGATGAACTTGCCCACCTCGGCCGGCACTTCCGGGCTGACCTCGTGCGGCGGGAGTGGCTCGGAGTTGGCGAGCTTGTACAGCACCTGAAGGACGCTCGCTCCCTCAAACGGAGGGCGTCCCGTTATCATCCGATACAGGACACAGCCGAGGCTGAACAGGTCCGCGCGGGCATCGACGACTGGCCCTTCCGCCTGTTCGGGGGCCATGTAAGCCGGCGTGCCCACCAGCACTCCCAGCAGCGTCTCATAAAGGCTGTTGGCATCCCCATATACCAGGCCGAAGTCCAGGATCTTGACGCGCAAGGGGGCGGCGGACGTTCCCGTTTCGCCCGGCCCGGTTTCCAGCCAGAGATTGGCAGGCTTGATGTCCCGGTGGATCAGGCCCTGCCTGTGGGCGGCCGCCAGGCCCGAGGCAATCTGCCGGCCGAGGCACAGCACCTCGCCGAGAGGCAGCCGGCCTTCGCGCTGGAGACGGGCTTCCAGGCTTTCGCCCTGCAAGAGCGGCATGGTGAGGAACGGGATGCCTTCGTGCTCGCCTACCTGGTGAATGGCGACGATGTGATCGTGGCTGACGGCCGCGGTCGCCCAGGCCTCGCGCAGGAAGCGGTGCCGGCAGGCGGCGTTCCGCGCCAGGGTCGGCCGCATGACCTTCAGGGCCACCGGACGCCGCAACTGCAAGTCCTCAGCCTGAAAGACGACCCCCATGGCGCCGACGCCCAGCACCTTCAACACGCGGTACGGCCCCAACCGCCCCAGTTCATCCGGACTCTGAGGGGGGTCCAGAAAGTCGTACCCCTCCTGGTTGTCCTGGTCGGAAGACGCAAGGGGATTCGCATCAATGAGGAAGTGGGGCAGATTCATCTTGCCGGGGAGACTGCCGGGTGTCTCATCGCCTTTCTCGAACTCGGTGGTGCCGATTCGGGTCTCGCGATCGTGAAGGCCTCGCCCGGCTGGCGAAGCTGGCCGAGCCAATGCCTGGATGAGCGGGACAGCGTGGCGGGGAAAGCGGCGCTGATACTCCTCGGGCAGCAGCGCCGGTTCGCAGCGGCGGCGGAGTTCGTACTCGGCGCCGATCAACTGAAGGACAGCCTCGGGATCGTCGGCCACTTCCGGATAGCGCTCCAGGTAGGTCTCGACCCGGACAGGTTCGCCGACTTTCAGGCGATACTCCAGATCGGCGTGGACCAGTTCAACCAGCACCGTCTCGCGATCCGCCGCCTCGGTCGGCAGGAAGGCCTCGATGGTGGGACACTCGCCGCGCCGCCACGCCGTCTCGAACCGGCCGATGAGCTGCTCATGGCGTGTGCGGACGTCCGGGGCCAGTTCTTCGGGATCGAGGATTGGTGAGGACATCGAGGACGTTCTCCTGTTGAACGGGGCCGGAGCATCTCCCCGGAGAGACTCCGCCCGTCTCCTGAGAAGTACATGCGGAAACGCCCCATCCTTTTGACACGCTCTGCTTCCTCGACCCCTGCCGGCTCGTCCGGCAGGTGAAGCAGTTCGTCAGCTAGTTGGGTGAACCTCCGCTCCACCTCCACGACCCCTGCCGGCTCGTCCGGCAGGTGAAGCAGTTCGTTGGCTAATCGGGGCGGCTCTAGCCCGCGAACTCCTTCACCTGCCGGACAAGCCGGCAGGGGTCGAGGCAAGGAGGACTCCTTTCGGTTTAGCTTCCCAAACTGCTTCACCTGCCGGGCGAGCCGGCAGGGGTCGAGGCATTGGAGGGTACCTTTCGGTTTAGCCTCCCAAACTGCTTCACCTGCCGGACGAGCCGGCAGGGGTTGGGGGAATCGCGGATCACGGATCGTCTGTTCTCTCGCGCCTCTTCTCCAGTTGGCCCTTGATGAATTTCAACACCCGATAGACGGTGCGCTCGGTACAGCCCACCTGGCTGCTGACCTCGGGGATGGGGCACCCCTGTAGGCTGAGCGCGAGGATTTGCCGGTCGCGCTCGTCGAGGTCGCGCATCAATTCCTGGACGGTCTCGGCGAGAATGGCCGCCTCGGAGGGCGTCGGGTCGCGGGAAATCGCCTCCCAGCCGGCGACGGATTCCTCGGCCGTCGGGCGCGGCTGGACTTCGAGGCGGATGTCGCGGCGGGCCGTCAGGAACTTCTCGATGTGATGCCCGCATTTCCGCACGGTGAGCCGGGCCAGCAGGCTCCAGAGGCTATTCCAGTCGTCCAGTTGATAGGGTTGTTCGGTCTGCCTGGCGAAGAAGCTCCTGAACACGGACTGCATCACGTCCTCGGGGTCCATCTTCTGACGCAGCAGCGTATGGAGATGGCAGCGGGCCAGGCCGATGAGCCGGTGTGTGAAGCGATGGAAGATGAGGGCCGCGGCCGGCTCGTCGCCGTCCCGCAGTCGGGTCATGAGATCCGCAAAGGAATCTGCCTCGGGCATGGCAGCCGTACCTTTCGACAGGAGATGAATCAGAGTGAGTCTAGCGGAAGGCGGCGGGGACCGCAACGAGTTTGTCGGGAAGAAGGGATCCGTGGGCGGGTGCGGACATTATCGGCATGCGTGTCAAAATGCGGGGGTGTTTCCGCATGTACTACGCAACGGGCTTCCTGGCGATGCGAGGCTGGCCCATGCGTGACTGGCTCTGCACTGTTACCTTCATCGCGGCATCAGGAGTGGCCCCATGTCATTTTTCTCGCAGATGCGCAACTGGATTCAGCAAACGCTGAAAAGTTCCCGCCGGTCTGCGGTCACTTCGACAAGTCGTCGCCGATCTTGTTTCAAGCCGTTTGTGGAAGCGCTTGAGGATAGGTGTGTCCTGAGCAGTGTGAGTGCCTTCAGCACCGACTTCAACACAGGTGCCCCTGCGGCGTTTTCGGGGGATGCCAACTCGATCGAGGGGGTTGAAGGGTACAGCGGACTCGGGCCTGACGGCAACACAATCTCGGGCGACTTCTTACGCAATGCCAGCCCAGGCAATCCGGCCACCGCCACCATCTTGACGCTGACGGACTTGCCGAGTCACACCAGGATCGACATCCATTTCCTCCTGGGTATCATCGACTCGTGGGACGGCAAAAGTGGCATCGGCTCAGCGGACTTCTTCACCGTCACGGTTGACGGCAGCCCAATTTTTTCGGAATCCCTGAATAACATCTCCGATGACGCACGCGCGCCCTACGATGGACACACTGCTAGCTACCCGAATGCAAGTACTCCTTCCGGTGTCGTACTGGCCCGGCAGCAGCAATTGGGGTTCGGAGCGGATGCGGAGGAGCTCTACTTCCTCGACTCTGCATATAACATGGGCCTCGAGCCTGCCTTTAACAACATCCCGCACACATCATCTACTCTCACGATCGAGTGGTTCGCCAGCGGTTCAGGTTGGCAGGGAGCCAGCGACGAGTCGTGGGCTATCGACAATGTTGAAGTGGTGCTAAACGGCACCACTCCCGTTATGTGGGACGCTGGAGGCGACGGTGTCGACTGGAACGACCCACGCAACTGGCACGGCAACGTCCTGCCCGGCGCGGCCGACGACGTCATCATCGCCGACGAGTTCAAGGGCGTCACGGTCACGCACAACAGCGGGGCGACGGTTATCAAGAGTCTCACCAGCGAGGCCGGCGTTGTCGTTTCCGGCGGCTCCCTGTCCATTGCCGCTGATTCGGTCATCCATAACACACTGATGGTTTCCGGCGGCACGCTGTCCGGAGCGGGGGCCTTGACGGTCCAGGGACTGTTCAGCCTGGCGGGGGGCACCTTGACCGGGAGCGGCAGCCTCACGGCCAACGGGGGCATGACCCTCACCGGCGGCACCCTGGACGGCTACACACTGGTCAACGCTGGCCCAGCGATCTGGAATGGGAACCTTGAGCTTCTTCATGGTGCCGTGCTGGACAATCGAGGCACGTTCGACAATCAGGTCGATGCCCGCCTCGACGGCGACGGGACTGGCACGTTCAACAACCACGGGACCTTCAAGAAGACGGGCGGAGCCCCCTTCGTGGACGGTTCCTCGCGGCACACAAGCATCGGCGTCGATTTCAACAACTACGGCAGCGTGGAGGTGCATGTCGGCTGGTTGTCCCTGGGCGAGGACGGCAAGTCCGTCCGCAGTTCCGGCGCACTGACAGCGGACCTGGGGACATTTGTGCGCTTCCTGGGCTCGAGTGACTTCACGGACACGTCGTCCATCGACGCCGACCTTGTGCAGTTCTACGTCCTCGGCGGCTTCCCGCAAGGAAACCCCCAGACGGCTACGATCGGCGGCAAGTACAGCGCCAGGACGACCCAGGTAGTCGGGTTCAGCATCACCTTCTCCGGCATGGTTGCCGGCTTCGGCGATCTGTACGTCGTGCGCCAATCCACGATGGACATGAGCCGGGCCACCTTGCCGCGTGACTCACACGGCGTCTTCACGCTGGCGAGCCTCTTCCTTAGTGATTCGACATTGGTCGGCCAAGGGGACCTGACCGTGGCAGGCGCGTGTTCCGCCAGCGGAACGCTGACCTTCAGCTCTGGAGACACCCTGCGCCTGGAGCATGGAACTCCGGACACCCCCGACTCCATCGACGTAACCGTGAACTGCAACCTAATCAACGACGGGTACGCCAACCTGGGAAGTGTCACCCTGCGGGATGGTGCGGTGCTAACTAATTACGGCACGCTGGACGATCAAAGTGATTACCGCATGGACGGGACCGGCACGTTCAACAACTACGGGACCTTCAAGAAGACGGGCGGGGCCGATCCCGCAGATGTCTACCGCTTCTCTTCGATCAACGTCACTTTCCACAACTACGGGACCATCGACCTGGAGCATGGGACGCTGGCCCCGGGCGACACCACCCCCACCGACACCACCCATATGACTCGCACGACCAGCTACGACGGGAGCAGGGTCGTCGGCGCTGCCGGGACGTTCCTGCGCCTGCTCGGCCCATGCGACTTCCTGCAAGGCTCGACGATTGATGTCGATCAGTTCCAGAACTACTTCACCGATTCCACCTTCGCGGGCGAGTTCACCGCCAACTCCACCGGCATCGCCAACGGGACGGCCCGCTTCACGAGCACGAGTACGGTCCACAAACTCGGCGACCTCTTCATCCGGGCAACGACCTTCGACCTCGCGGATGCAACCCTGGATCCTTCGGCCACCTGGCTCCCGAGCCTCACCCTGGCGGGTACCTGGAGGGTCAATTCGGACGTTCATGTCGGGCATCTGGAGTTTGCGGGCGACGGGAGGGCCAGCGGCCGCGGGACCATTTACCTTGATGGAGGGACCAAAGAGAACCCGAACACGATTCTTGTCGATCGAGCGCCACTGAGTAAGAATCTGGTCAATTGTGGCTACACTATTCTGGATGGCTTCGTCACGCTCACCCCCGACGCCCTCACCCCTCACGTCGTCGTCACCAATGCCCCTGGAGGTACGCTCGAGCTGCTGAACGATGGGTCCCTTTTCGGGCCTGGAGGCAAGCTCGTGAACAAGGGCACTGTTCTGAAAACCTCAGGCGGGACCCCCTTCAACTCCGCCACGATTGAAGGCGCCTTCGACGGTCAGGCCGGCAGCCTCGTGAGCATCGCGAGTGGGAGTCTGTTCTTGATAGGGGGCGGCAGCAACGACGGCATGATCACGGGCGACCCTGGCACTGGCTTGCACCTGGGTGGGAGTTTCACCCTCGCCGCCAACTCCCGCATCACCGCCGACGCGCTCGGAGTTGAGCCGGGCAGCATGCTGCACGCGCAGTTCGGTGGCAGCATCACTGCACAAAGCGTCGTCCTGGGCTCAGAAAGCGTGCTGGATGTCCAGTTGGGTGAGCAGCCGCCCTCTCTGGGTGATCGTTTCACGATCCTCGCCAACCGTGGGAATCAGGACATCTCCGGCAGATTCGCGAATCTCGCGGAAGGAGCAACCCTGACCGTTGGAGGTTACGGCTTCCAGATCAGCTACCGCGGCGTCGCCGACCACGACAATCTCGGCAACGATATCGTTTTGACTGTCATCGCCACGCCCAACCGTCCACCGACTGCCAATGCGGGCGGTCCCTATACTGTCACCGACGGGGGCACCCTGACGCTGAACGCCTCGGCTTCCTCGGACCCCGACCACGATCCGTTGTCCTATTCCTGGACCATCAACGGCCACGCGGATGCAGCAAGAGGCGTCAACCCAACCCTGAATTGGTCACAGCTAGAGGCACTGGGAATCAAGCGAAGAGGCCCAATCGGCGACAGTGTTTGGTCTTTCATCGCCACGCTCCAAGTCAGAGACGACCACGGTGGCGTGTCCTCGTCGAGCGCTACTGTATTCCTCCATGGGATTCCCTCGCAACCCGACGCCACTGGCTCGTTCTACGAACTGATGAAGAACGGCGAACTGGATCGCTGGACCAAGAACCCCTCCGGCACGCCGACGGTATACCCCGTCGATTACAACGTGCAGTCGTTCGCCGTGGCCGGCCCCGGCGTCGTCTACGAGTTATTCACGAATGGCGAACTGGACCGAGATACTGTCGGGGTGAGCCGCTACATCGTCGATTACGGCGTGCAGTCGTTTGCTGTGGCCAGCCCCGGAGTAGTCTACGAGCTGTTCACCAACGGCGAACTGGATCAGGATAACGTCGGCATCAGTCGCTCCGTGATCGATTACAACGTGCAGACATTTGCCGTCGCACATGACGGTTTCGTCTACGAGTTGTTCACAAACGGTAGACTGGATCGGATTGGAATCGACAACACTGCCCTTGCCTCACGCGCCAACGTCGATGTCAACGTGCAATCCTTCGCCCTCGCGGGCGACGGTGTCTCGGCCTACGCACTGGTCAGCACCGGCGACCTGAAGCGCTACACGCCGAACACGGGCGGTGTCCTTGCCTCTATCTACCTCGTCGATTACAACGTGCAGTCGTTTGCCGTAGCTGGCACCGACGCAGCTAACGACGATATCGTCTACGAGTTGTTCCGAACGAACGGCGAACTGGAT
>JBBRIK010000075.1:0-10439 GCA_038221045.1 Gemmatales bacterium | reverse complement strand
TATCGCGTTCAGGACCTGACGCCTCCCGAGGCCCTCAGCGACAAGCGGACGAAACGGCGCGAGAGTCTGCTGCAAGCCGTCGATGGCCTGGCGAAGAAGATCGAGGAGAACGATCAACTGGCCACCTTCGACGCCTTCCATCAGCGTGCCGCCCAGATGGTGCTGTCGAGCGAGGCGCGAGCGGCGTTCGCCATCGACCGCGAGAGCGAGAGACTGCGCGACCGCTATGGCCGTAATACCTTCGGCCAGAGCGCCCTGCTGGCGCGGCGGCTGATCGAGGCCGGCGTGCGCTTCGTCACGGTCAACTATGGCGGCTGGGACCATCACGCCAAGATCTTCGACAGCCTCAAGAACAAGCTGCCCGAGTTTGACCTTGGCTTCTCGGCGCTGACGGAGGACCTGCATCAGCGCGGCCTCATGAAGGACACGCTGCTCATCTGCTTCGGCGAATTCGGACGGACGCCGAAGATGAACAAGGACAATGGCCGCGATCACTGGGGGCCGGCCGCGTCGATGCTGTTTGCGGGCGCGGGCGTGAAGCCGGGGCAGGTCATCGGGGCGACGGACAAGCAGGGTGCCTATGTGACCCGGCGTCCGGTCAGCCCAGCGGATGTGGCCTGCACGATCTACGAGGCGCTGGGGATTGATCCGCACAAGATGCTGACGACGCCGGACGGCAGGCCCATCGAGATCCTCGACCAGGGCGAGGCGGTCAAGGAACTGTATGCGTGAACTCGGCCAGGAATTGCATGAATCCCTCGTTCCCACGCTCTGCGTGGGAACGTGCTCTTCGACGCTCTGCGTCGTCTTCCGAACAGTCGCGTCACTTCGTAAGACGACGCAGAGCGTAGAAGAAGCCCTTCCCACGCCGAGCGTGGGAACGAGGAACATGAGGCAGAGCGTCGGATCGAGGGATGACAGAATCGAGAGCGGCGCCTTGCTTGAGTTGAGCCAGGAATTGCATTCGCTACTTGACGAGGGTGCCGGGGTTGGAGATGATGAGGCGAAAGATGCCGGACGTGTTGACGCCGGCTTCGCCTTCCGCTGCTTCTCATCCAAGGAGTCCCGCCATGTCGGAAAACCTCATCCCTCTCTGCCCCGAATGCGACGATTTCGAGCCGGTCGATCGTCGTGATTTCATTCGCTTGCTGGGCGGCAGCGCCGCCGGCGCGGCCATGCTGAGCAGCGTCCCCCAACTCCGGGCCGACACCAAGACGCCCGTGCCAACCGAGAAGAAGGATTCACCCGCCGAAACGCTGGTCAAGGAACTGTTCGCCGGGCTGAATGAGGAGCAGAAGAAGAAGGTCGTCTACGCCTGGACCGACAGCAAGCGGACCGCGATGGACCCCAATGGCTCGATTGGCATCCCCATCGGCAAGGTCTACACCAAGGCTCAGACGGAACTGGTCGAGCGCATCATCAAGGCGATGTGCAATGGCGAAGAGGGCTGGCGGCAGATCAGCCGCAACGACGGCAAGAGTCAGTGGGACGCCAGCCACGAGTTCGGCAACGTCGGCGCGCACATTTTCGGCGATCCCAGCAAGGGCAAGTTCGCCTTCATGGTCACCGGCCATCACCTGACGATCCGCTGCGACGGCGACTCCGAGGAAGGCCCGGCCTGGGGCGGCCCGATCTACTACGGCCATACACCGAATGGCTGGAGTGAGCGCAATCTGTTCTACTACCAGACCAAGGCCGCGATGAGCGTCTTCACCGCTCTGTCGGAGAAGCAGAAGAAGGTCGCCGTCATCGAGAAGAACCCCGGCGAGCATGCCGCCTCGGTCAAGTTCAAGAAGGCCCAGGAGAGCAAGCCCGGCCTGAGCTACGGCGAGATGTCGAAGGATCAACAGGAGCTGCTCGACAAGGTGATGCGGACGATCCTGTCGCCCTTCCGCAAGGAAGACGGCGACGAGGTCATGCAAATCATCAAGGCCAACGGCGGCTTCGACAAGCTGCACTTCGGCTTCTTCAAGGATGCAAAGACCAAGGAAGGCCAGTGGGACTTCTGGCGCATCGAGGGCCCCGGCTTCGTCTGGAACTTCCGCGTCCTGCCGCACGTTCACTGCTATGTGAATATCTCCAGCAAGACCAACGCCTGACCTGTTAATTTCTCCCGCAGTGGTTAGTGTGTCTTGCTTGCGTTTCGCTCTCTCGATCATTCGAGTGGTGAATCGAGAGAGCGAAACGCAAGCAAGACACTCCAGCCACTCCGGGAGGACTCATGGTCGCGGTCAATGGCTACTCTCACTTCGGCGGCAAGCACGGCGAGTCAGCAGCCCTGAAGAACCTGCTTGCCTTCGCCGGGGTCAAGCATCCCATCACGAAAGGCCCTCTCTCCGAGGCGCTCTGCTTTGGAATCGCGGGTGGCATCGGCGCGGGTTACTCCTTCTGTCCCTCCATCGTCCGTCATGGCTGTGGCAGCGGCGTCTCGATCGTCGGTCGGCACAGGCTCTACGCCACCGGAGCGTCGTGGTATCAGGATTTCTGCGATCGCCTGGGCATCGCCAACCACATCACCGAGACGGCTGCCAAGGGCAAAGCCCAACAGAACCTGATCGCTGAACTCGAAACGGGCCGGCCCGTGGTCGTCTGGTGTTCGCGCTTGCAACTGCCGTTTTTCGGGAAGTCGATCGATCACATCGGCATGTGCATGCATTCGTTCATCGTCTTCGCCGTCGATGAGGCAAGCGGACTGGCCCAGGGCGCCGACGTATCTTCGACACGAGTCAGCCTGACGCTCGACGAACTGGCCGAGGCTCGCAACGCCATCTGCTCGCACAAGAATCGCACCCTCACCATCGAGCCGCCCAAGGCCCTGTCCGCCGACGTGCTGCGCGCGGGACTTCGCTCGGGATTGCAAGCCTGCGCGAAGGAGATGCTCGATGGGAAGCTGAAGACGTTCAGTCTGCCGGGACTGGAAACGTGGGCGAAGATGATCACCAACGACAAGAACAAGGACGGCTGGCTCACGGTGTTCAGCGGCGGCCTGCTCGGCTACGCGCTGCGCGACGTGTATCACTCAATCGTGACGAGTGACAACGGCGGCGACCTCTACCGCAGCCTGTTCGCCGACTGTCTGGATGAGGCGGCGGCGCTGCTGAGCAAGCCGGCCCTCGCGGACCTCGCACAGACCTACCGCAGCTTCGGCAAGCAGTGGGTGGAGCTGGCGGAGACGGCCCTGCCGAGCAAGGTCAAGCCCTTCAAGGCGATCAAGGAACTGCTCGGCAAACGGCGTCAGTTGATCGAGGAAAAGGGCGAGAAGGGGCAGAAGCAACTGCTCGAAACGTCGGAAAAGCTGGGTAAACTGGAGCAGGAGACGAAGCAGAACTTCCCGCTCGCGCCAGCGGAGACGAGTGCGATCCTGGCGTCGATGCGACTTCAGATCGAGGAATTGCACCGCCAGGAGACTGCCGCCGGGAAGCGCCTTTCTGAACTGGCAAAGTGATGAGCGATGGAGGAGGAACCAAGTTGGCGCGGTTGCGTCGATACGCCCCCCGTGCTACTCTGACGCCGTCACTGGAGTCTCAACCTTGATCCCTTCGACGCAGCAAGGAAGTTTCGACATGCTCACCTCCGCGATGCCGGGAAAGAACAGCTCGATCGTCTATCCCGAAACCGACGGTCAACCGATGTCTGAAAACACTCGACAATTCCGTTGGATCCTTGTTCTCGCAGGCAACCTCGCAGCCCTGTTCCGCGATTGTCTCGACGTCTTCGTCTCCGGCAACCAGTTCTGGTATCCGCTGCAGGGCGATCTCGAAGTACGCGTCGCCCCTGACGTGTATGTAGTGTTTGGGCGGCCCAAGGGGGATCGCTCCTCCTATCGTCAATGGGAAGAGGGCAACGTCCCCATGACGGTGGTTTTCGAGGTCCTCTCGCCGAGCAACAGCGGCTCGGAGATGACCGACAAGCTCGCGTTCTACGACGACCACGGCGTCGAGGAATACTACCTCTACGATCCCGAGAGCAATCGCCTCCACGGCTTCGTTCGGCGCGGCGATGCGCTGTTGCGCGTTCGTCAAATGAATGGCTTCGTCAGCAAGCGGCTGGGGATTCGCTTTGATCTCTCAGGACCGGAACTGATCGTCCGCTATCCTGATGGCCGGCCGTTTCTGCCGTTTGAGGAGATGGAAGCGGAACGCCAGAAGGCGGAAGAGCGGGCCGGGAAGGCCGTCGAGCGAGCCAGGAACGCGGAAGAGCGAATGGCACGGATGACGGCTCTGACCCTTCGAGCGCTTCGTCAGGATGCATCCCCGGAGGAGATGGCGGAACTGCAAGATCTCCTTCAGTCGCCGGGCCAGCAGGCAGCCGGAGAGAATGGCTAACCTTGCCCCATTCTTCACCGCTTGCGAAATTGACGACGCCCCCCAGCCGCAGGGGACAGAGAGGAAGAGTCCTTGAAAAGGGAGCGGTGAGCGCCATCAAGAGAGAGGACAATGGCACGACGCCTCTTCACAGTCGAAGACACCTTTCTGATCAAGGGGCGTGGCTTGGTGCCGCTTCCAGGCATCGTTCCGCAAGGAGCGGAGCGGTTCCGGGTCAGTGATCCGATCGTCCTCAAGCGTCCTGACGGTTCGACACTTGCGTGGAAGATTGATGGATTGGACTTGATAAGCGGGGGAACCATTCGCAATGATGTGGTTTTTCTGCTCAAAGGGTTGGGTAAGGAAGATGTCCCTATCGGGACAGAGGTTTGCTCCGTTGATCGTGGCGAGTAACTCAATCGACAATGGCAGTCACTTATCGTTTTCCCGTGCTGGTCTGGAAGGACCATGACGGCTGGTTCACCGCCAGCCTGCTCGAGTGGGACGAACCCGCAGGGTTCGCCCGCAGCACCGAAGCTGCTCTCGAACAGGTGCAGGACTATCTCGCCTGGCGCTATCAGAACAATCCTTGGACCGATGGGCCGGACTTCCTCGAACCCCAAATGCTCGCTCTCAAGGTGCCGGTCCGCCCGGAATATGAAGAGAACGGACGCCGCTATCCCTGCGACGAATCCGTCACCCTTCGCGTCTGGTGCGTGCATGGCCGGCAGGAACAGGGGCTGCTTGTCTGCGTCTTGCCGACGCTCGGAATGCGTTTCTACTACTACGACGACTTCGGATTGCGCCCTCTCATCACGCACTACGTCCAGCAGAAACTCGAAGGCGTCTCGCCGCAAGACCTGGCGCGGTATCTGCCTCCGAGTTCCGTCAGCCTCGAACAGGTCGTCGTCACTCTCAATCGGCGCGAGCCGCGTCATGCGCACTGGGAACCGGACCTCGACGCCCTCGAAGGCGTGGCGGAGCCGATCGGCGATCCGCGCTTCCGCAAACTGCTCGCTCGTCCCTGGCATCGCGACCGCGAGGTGAACGATCTTCTGCGCCGGCTCGGCGAGGAGAAGGCCAATGTGCTGCTCGTCGGCGAACCTGGCTCCGGTAAGACGACGGTCCTCGTTGAGGCGGTGCGGCTGATCGAACGCAAGCAGGCGGAGGACGAGGATCGGCCGCGCCGGGGCAAGGCGGCCCGGCTCTACTGGCTGAGCAGCGGCGCGCGCCTCATTGCCGGCATGAAGTATCTCGGACAGTGGGAGGAACGCTGCGAACAGGTCATCGCGGAACTCGCTCAACTCGGCGGCACCCTCTGCATCGATTCGCTTCTCGACCTGATCCGCGAGGGCGGCGAAGGACCGAGCAACAGCATCGCCGCCTTCTTCCTGCCCTATCTCCAGCGCGGCGAACTGCGTCTCGTCGGCGAGGCGACGCCTGCAGAACTCGACGCTTGCCGCCGGCTGCTGCCGGGGTTCGCCGACGTCTTTCAGGTGTTGCGTCTGGAGCCGTTCAGCCGGGCCGACGCCGTCAGCGTCCTCGATCATCTCAGCGACATGCTCAAGTCGAATAATCCGCTGGAGATCGGTCGGGGCGTGACGGACCTCATCTACAACCTTCATTCGCGCTTCCTTCCCTATCACGCCTTTCCGGGCCGGGCGGCGGGGTTCGTGACGCAACTGTTCGAGCGCGTCCGTCAGGAGAGCCGGCCCACGCGCGAGCATCCGGTCGAGATCACGACGGAGCGTGTGGTGCGCGAGTTCGTGCGCCAGACGGGACTCCCCGAACTGTTCCTGCGCGACGAACTGACTTTGGAGCGCGAGCAAGTCGAGGAGGTGTTCCGCAAGCAGGTGATTGGTCAGGACGAGGGAGTGAAGGCGGCGGCGAGTCTGGTGATGGCGTTCAAGGCGGGCATGAACGATCCGAATCGCCCGGTGGGCGTGCTGCTCTTTTGCGGTCCGACCGGCGTCTGCAAGACATAAATGGCCAAGGCGCTGTCGCGCTACTTATTCGGCCACGGCGAGGGAGGCGATCGGCTTCTCCGGCTGGACATGAGCGAGTACAGCGGCTTCGGCGCGGCCGAGCGTCTGCTGTCGAAACCGAACGGCCAGCCGAGCGACCTCATCCAGAAGTTGCGCCAGCAACCGTTTGTCGTCCTGCTGCTCGACGAGATCGAGAAGGCCGACCCAGAGGTATTCGACGTCCTCCTCGGCGTCTTCGACGAGGGCCGGCTGACGGATCGCTACGGCCGGCTGACGACATTCCGCAGCGCCATCATCGTGCTGACGTCGAACCTTGGCGCAGGCAAGCAGGAGTCCTTCGGGTTCGCGAAGCAAGCGGGCGTCGCGTATGAGGGCGAGGCGCTCTCGTTCTTCCGGCCGGAGTTCTTCAATCGTCTCGACGGCGTCGTGACTTTTCAGCCGCTGGGAGCCGAGACGATCCGGGCGATCACGAGGAAGGAGTTGGCCGACGTCGCTCTGCGTGAGGGCATCGCCCGGCTCAACCTGAAATTGACATGGTCCGACGCTCTGGTCGAGCATCTGGCGCGCGAGGGTTTCGATGCACGCTATGGAGCGCGTCCCTTGCAGCGGACGCTGGAAACGCTTATCGTGACGCCGCTGGCTCGTTTTCTGCTCGCTCATCTCGAATTGAGCGGCAGAACGCTGGAGATTGACCTGGGAACCTCAGGCAGTGTGGAGTTCCGCATCGTCTGACAGTCGTCGCGCTGGCGAAGGGAGAGGCAATGAAACACAACCTGACAGCCATTATCGAACGGGAGAGCGACGGCTACGTCTCTCTTTGTCCGGAACTCGACATCGCCAGCCAGGGTGATACCGTCGAAGAGGCGCGCGACAACCTTCGCGAAGCACTCGAACTGTTTTTCGAGACTGCGTCGGCGCAAGAAATCGCCGAGCGGTTGCACGGTGACGTCTTTGTCACTCAGATCGAGGTGACTGTTGGATGAGTGACACTTTGGTTAGCCGCTCCCATCGAAACATTTCTCAGGGCTTCTTACTCTCCAGTTCGCGCACTAACTGTTGATAGTCCAACCTCGAACGGAGGATGGCGAACCCGGAATTCGCTTTCAGGGCCGTCGCGTCCTTCAGCCCGTTTGCCTTTGCTTTCCTCAATGTTGCCATCGCCTCGTCTGCGTAGCGCCGGCTCTCGGCCTGCTGCTCCGGCGTCGCCTTCGGGTTCAGCCGTAGTACGTCGGACGCACACCCGGCGAACTCGCGGGCGACGAGGAGCAAGTGCGTCACGTCGGTCACTTGCGAGCGCGCCTCCACGGCGAAGGGGACGGCCCGAGCGGGCTGGTCACGTAAGCGGTACAGGGTGCTCAGGTTGATGCGGACGAAGGTGAGCAGAGGCGGCGGAGAGGTAAAGGGAAGGGAAGGCTTGAGGATGGCGTAGGCGTCCTTCAACGCTTGCTCGACTTCCTGCCCCGTCTTTCGCTGATCCAACTGCGCAACGGCCAGGTAATTGAGCGCGCCGGCCCGAGCCACGCACTTTTCACCGTGGCGGCGGGCTACGGCGTCGGACCAGTCGCGGGCGAGTTTCTCCACTTCCGCAGGCTGCCCGAGGGGAAAATAGCTCTTGCACAATTCTTCCAGGCACGCCAGATACGCGGTTCGCTGCGGCGTCGTCGGCTCCTTGCGGTAAAGCGCAAGGGCCTCCTCCAACGTCGTCTGTCTGCCCGGCTCGACTCCCTGTCCCTTAAGGAATTGAGCGTGGCCCGTCAGGGCGTCGGCCAGGAAAGGGCCTGGACGGGCGCGATGGGCGGCGATCCACTCGCCCATCAGTTCTCGCGCTTCCTTGAGCCGTTTTGTCTCACGCAGCAAGTACGCCAGGTGGCGGACCGGAAGGGATGCCTTGGGATGTGCCAGGCCAACCTGAGAGCGCACAATGTCGAGACACTCGCGATAGTTCTTCTCCGCCTCGGGCTTCTTGTTCAGTTCTTCCTGATTCTGGGCGAGTTGGAAGAGGACGATGGCGACATAAGGATGATGGTCAGATAAAGCAGTCCGGCAGATCTCGAGGCACTGCTTGAGCTTCCTCTCGGAGGCACCGAGGTTTTTCGTCAATTCACCGCTGATGACGGCATCGAGGAAAAGCGACAGGGCCTTGGCGAGCTTGTCGTTGCCCTCGCGGGCCAACAAGATTGGCGTGCCCTGGGCAAGGTTCGCTGACGCGTCCAGGAAAGTCCCCTGTTCGATTTGTACAGCAGCTAGGCCAAGATAACTGAGGCCGACTTCGCGATGCTTTTCCCCAAGGACGCGCTTGCGCCGGTCGAGTGACCGGCGATACAACTCGGCACCCTCGACAAGCGTTTCCATTTCCACTAGCAGTCCGGCGAGATTGAACTCCGTGTCGGCGATCTCTCTCTCGGGCAGAGGAGACAGTTTCAGTCGAAGAGCGAGAGCCTGCCGAAAGAGCTTTTCGGCCTTGAAGTAGTCGCCACGGAGGTGGGTGAGACGCGCGAGGTTGTGAATGCTGGAGGCCGTCTCAGGATGCTCCAGACCGAAGCATTTCTCGCACAGCCGGTTCGCGTCCTGAAGAACGGGATCGGCGCGATCGAACTTGCCCAGACTGACCAGGGCATTGCCAATGGAGCCTTTTATTCCGGCGCGCGTCTCGTCGGAGAGGGTCTTCTCGGCCTCGATGCTCTCGGCCCCGCGATTGAGAATATCGAGAGCCGTCAGGGTTTCGCCCGAAGCTTTCGGAATGACCGAGCTGTAGCCGCTCAAGCCCAGAGGGTCAGCCGTTTCAAAGATGCCCCCGAGGAACTTCGAGACCCGCCGCGCCTGTTCGGTAGCCAGGCGCTCCTTCTCGGCCGACTTGCGAGCCAGTTCGGCCGCCTTGCTCTCGTTCTTCGCAGCCTGTTCCGCTGCCTTCTGGTGGCGTCGTGCCTCGTCCGCGCTGGCTTCCGCCTTGTGTTGTTGCGTCTCCGCTTTCTGCTCCTGTTCCACCGCGATGCGGCGCTGGGCCTCCGCGATTTGCTGCTGCCGCCGGGCGTCGGCTTCCTGAGTCACGGCAAGGTTTCGTTGGGCGTCTGCCTGCTGCCAGAGCAGCGTCACACTGACCAGGGCCGAGGCGATGACGACAACGAACGCGAGGAGCATGCTGGCGACGAGCGAGTTACGCCGGCACCACCGCCACAGACGCTCGGGAGTCCCGATGGGCCGGGCCTCAATCGGTTCGTGATTGAGGAAGCGACGCAAGTCATTGGCCAGATCCTGCGCCGTGGCGTAACGCCTGGCCGGCTCCTTTTGCAGGCACTTCTGACAGATCGTATCCAGATCGCGCGACCGCTTCGGCATCAGACGTGAGACTGCCTCCGGTTCGCGCGTGCGGACCAGTTCGAGTACCTCCAGGGCCGTCTCTCCCTTGAAGGGGGGACGGCCCGTCAAGCATTCGTAGAGCATGGCGCCCAGCGCATAGATGTCAGCGGGAGGCCCCACCTCTCTCGTCTTCCCCAGCGCCTGCTCGGGGGCCATGTAGGACGGCGTGCCCATGATCGCGCCGCTGCGGCTGAGATCACTGGCGCTATCCATCTGCTTGGCAAGGCCGAAGTCGGCGATCTTGGTGAGCGGGGCTTGTAAACGCTCCGGTTCCGACATACCAGGGCGTTTAGACGCCCCGCTCGCCAGTAGCACATTTGCCGGTTTCAGATCGCGATGGACGACCCCGCGCGAGTGCGCATAGTGAGCCGCCCGTGCCAGCGTCTCGATCAGTTCCGCCGCCGCACGGGCCGGCAGCGGCTGACCCTGAAGTTTCTTGTCGAGTCCGCCGCCGTCGCAGAACTCCAGAGAGAAGAACGGTTGGCCGTCGTGTTCGCCGATGTCATAGAGCTGGACGATGTTCGGATGATGCAGACTGGCGATGGACTCGGCTTCGATCTGAAAACGCACTTTTTCGTGGACCGAGGCATGCAGGCTCGACAGGATCATCTTGAGGGCGACCAGGCGGTTCGACTTGACGTGGCGGGCCTTGTAGACGACGCCCATTCCTCCATGTCCCAGTTCCTCGAGGATCTCGTATCCAGGTATGACCATACAACTCGTGGAGGACCCTCCCGACGTGGGAGCGACAGAGCCGAGCGTCATCATGGTCCCGTTTTCGCCGAGGGGCGTT
>JBBRIK010000074.1:0-10456 GCA_038221045.1 Gemmatales bacterium | reverse complement strand
CAGAGCGTGGGAACGAGGGCCAGCGGTCGCGGCTCGTCACCTCGCGCCTCGTCACCAGGCTTTTCCCTTGTCCTTATGGAGGAACTGCGTCATCATAAACTCTTCCTTGCCCGCCTGCCTGATCCGGTGAATGAATGCGCGATGATCTTCAGTCCTCCCTACCTTTGTGCTTGCTTCTGGCTTCTCTTCTGGTGAGTGACTCCGCCTCCGCCGCAACGCCGAGCGCCGAGCAGTTCGCCTCCTTCGAGAAGGAAGTGCGCCCGCTCCTCATCGAGAAGTGTGTCCGCTGCCACGGTCCCAAGAAACAGGAGTCCGGTCTGCGCCTCGACTCGCGCGACGCCCTGCTGCGGGGCGGAGAGAGCGGCCCGGCCCTCGTTCCCGGTCAACCCGACAAGAGCCTCCTCCTGCAAGCCGTTCGCCATCAGGGCGACTTACAGATGCCTCCCAATGGCAAGCTCAAAGACGTCGAGATCGCCGCCCTCACTCGATGGATTCAGACGGGGGCCGCCTGGCCGAAAGATTCGACAGCCATCAACACTCGCGGCGGCGAGATCACCGCGGAGGAACGGCGCTTCTGGTCCCTCCAGCCGGTCCGCCTCCCTGCGATCCCGTCTTGCCGATCCCCGATCCCCGAACCCCGATCCCCGATTGATGCGTTCATCCTTGCTCGACTCGAAGGCCGTGGCTTGAAACCTGTCCCGGCCGCCGATCGGCGGACGCTGCTTCGGCGGGCGACCTTCGACCTGATCGGTCTGCCGCCGACGCTCGGCGAGATCGACGCCTTCCTCAAGGATGACTCGCCCGACGCTTTCGCCCGCTGCGTTGACCGGCTGCTCGCCTCTCCCGCGTATGGCGAACGCTGGGGCCGGCACTGGCTCGACGTCGTCCGCTATGCCGATACCGCCGGCGAGACGGCCGACTATCCCGTCCCCGAGGCGTATCGCTATCGCAACTACATCCTCGACGCTTTTAATCGGGATCGTCCCTACGACGAGTTCATCCGCGAGCAACTGGCCGGCGACCTCCTGGCGAAGAGCGGCCCGCCGGAGAAGGCCGCCGAGCGCATCGTCGCCACCGGCTACATCGCCCTGTCGCGCCGCTTCGGCTTCGATCCTCAGAATTATCACCACCTCACGATTCAGGACACCATCGACAATCTCGGTCAGGCCGTCCTGGGGCTGTCGCTGGGTTGCGCGCGCTGCCATCATCACAAGTTCGATCCGGTGTCGATGTCGGACTACTACGCCCTCTATGGCATCTTCGCCAGCACGCGCTACGCCTTTCCCGGTTCCGAGGAGAAGAATAGGCCGCGCGACTTCGTGCCTCTCGCGGCAGGCAGCAAGGACATGGCCTATGCCGTCATCGACGACAAGCCGCTCAATGCGCGCATCCACAAGCGCGGCGAACCGCGCACCCCCGGCGACGAGGTGCCGCGGCGCTTCCTCGAAATCATGGGGGGCGATGCCTTGCCGAAGGGGACGACAGGCAGCGGCCGGCTGCAACTCGCTCAATGGCTGACGCGGCCCGAGAACCCGCTGACGGCTCGCGTCATGGTGAACCGCATCTGGCAGTGGCACTTCGGCAGTGGTCTCGTCGCCACCGAAAATGACTTCGGCGCCCGAGGCAAACCGCCGACGCACCCCGAACTCCTCGACTATCTGGCGGCCCGCTTCGTCGAGAGCGGCTGGTCCGTCAAGGCGATGCATCGTCTCATCATGCTGTCCTCGACGTATCAGCGCGGCAGCGGCGCGGATGGCCCGACAATGAGCGTCGATCCGGAGAGCGAACTGCTCTGGCGTTTTCCGCGCCGCCGGCTCGATGCCGAGGCGATTCGCGATGCGATGCTGCACCTGGGCGGCAACCTCGACCGTTCGCGCGGCGGAGCGCATCCCTTCCCGCCGGCCGGCCAGTGGGGCTTCACGCAGCACAATCCCTTCAGCGCCGTCTACGAGACCAATCGCCGCAGCGTCTACCTGATGTCGCAGCGATTGAGGCGGCATCCGTTCCTCGCCCTGTTCGACGGCGCGGATACGAATGCCAGTACGCCGAAACGAACGACGACGACGGTGCCGACGCAGGCGCTGTTCCTGATGAACGATCCGTTCGTCCACACGCAATCCGAAGGCATGGCCCGACGCTTGCTCGCCTCGGCGGGGACGGAGGAGGCGCGGTTGCGACTGGCCTATCGTCTGGCGTATGGACGTGAGCCGAACGCCGGCGAGACGCAACGCGCGGAGGAGTTCCTGCTCCGCTATCGCAAGGCCCTTCAGGCGGCTGGGGTTCCGGCGTCGCAACATGAGGTAATGACGTGGGCTGCTCACGCTCGCAGCCTGCTCGCCAGTAATGAGTTTTTGTTCGTCGATTGATGAGGGATCATGAAAGAACTTCCTCGTTCCCACGCTCTGCGTGGGAACGGCTTTTCGACGCTCTGCGTCGTCTTACGAAGTGACGCGACCGTTCGTAAGACGACGCAAAGCGTCGAAGAGCACGTTCCCACGCAGAGCGTGGGAACGAGGGTTGACGAGGGTTGACGAGGGTTGTTGTTCGTTGATGATGAGGGACCATGAAAGAACTTCCTCGATTTCCGACGCGGCGCGATATCCTCCAACGAGCAGCCGGCGGCTTCGGCGCGCTCGCCCTCGGCGCGATGCTGTCGGAAGAAGCGCGCGCCGCTGAAACCGATCCGCTCGCCGCGCGCGCGTCGCATGTCAGGCCGCGCGCCAGCCGCGTCATCTGGATGTTCATGACCGGCGGCGTCTCGCATGTCGATACGTTCGACCATAAGCCGAAGCTGATCGCAGATCACGGCAAGACGCTGACTGTCGATAACTGGCAGGGCCGGCTCGGTGAGTTCAAGCGCTTCCTCAAGAAGCCGCAATGGGAGTTCAAGCCCGGCGGACGCTGCGGCACCATGATTAGCGATCTCTTCCCAAACGTCCGCGATCTCGCCGACGAACTGTGTGTCATCCGCTCGATGGAGTCGGACCACACGAATCACTACGAGAGCACGCTCGGGATGCACACCGGGTCGTTCACCTTCGCCCGGCCCAGCATCGGCTCGTGGATCAGCTACGGACTCGGCACCGAGAACCGCAACCTGCCGTCCTTCGTCGTCCTCGCGCCAGCGGCGCCCTATGCGGGCGCGCAGACCTGGGGAGCCGACTTCCTGCCCGGCTGTCATCAGGGGACCCACGTCGTTCCCGGTCCTACGCCTGTCGCCAACATCCGCCGGCGTGTTCCGTCGGCTGACTTGCAGCGCCTCGAACTCGACCTGATCGCCGACGCGAATCGACGCCATCTCGACCAGTGCGGTCCCGACTCCGCCCTGGAGGCGCGGATTCGCTCCTTCGAGACGGCGTTCGGCATGCAGCGCGAAGCGCCCGAGGTCTTCGATTTGTCGAAGGAAACCGACGCCACGCTCAAGTTGTATGGCCTGCAGCGCGGCCAAACGAGCGGCTTCGGCTGGCAATGTCTCACGGCCCGGCGGCTGGCCGAGCGTGGCGTGCGGTTCATCGAACTGATCGACACTGGTAGCTCGAACAACTGGGACTCGCATGGCGACATGAACGAGCACGTCCGGCTGGCGAAAAACGTCGATCTGCCCATCGCCGGTCTGCTGCGCGATCTGAAGTCGCGCGGCATGCTGGAAGACACCCTCGTCGTCTGGACGACGGAATTCGGGCGGACCCCCTATCACGAACAGGCCGGACATAAAGGACGCGAGCATCATCATCAGGTGTTCTCGTCGTGGCTGGCCGGCGGCGGAGTAAAGAGCGGACTCGCTCACGGATCCTCCGATGAATACGGCGTGGCGGTTGGCGAGAAGCGCGTTCACGTCCATGACTTCCACGCGACCCTTCTGCACCTGCTCGGCCTGGACCATGAGCGTCTGACCTTCCGTCATGCCGGCCGCGATTATCGCCTGACGGATGTGCATGGCAAGGTTGTCGAGGAGATCCTCGCATGAACGTCTCTTCCTTTCTGCCAATCTGCCTCGGTCTGCTTCTTCTCTCCACCAGCGCGAAGGCGGACGAGAAACCGGCGACGATCGTCACGCTGGGCGACTCGATCACGCGCGGCGTGCGCTCCGGTGTGAAGGCGGAGGAGACGTTCTCCTCGCTGCTGGCCATCGGGCTGAAAGAGAAAAAGATCGCGGCGGAGGTCGTCAACGCCGGCATCGGCAACGAGGCGACGCATCAGGCGCTACGCCGGCTCGAGAAGGACGTCATCGCTCGCAAGCCCCGGCTCGTCATCCTCATGTATGGCACGAATGACAGTTACGTCGATCGCGGAGCGAAGGACGCCCGGCTGTCTCTCGACGACTTTACGCGCAACCTCAAGGAACTCGTGACCCGCATGCGCAAGCAGGGGATCGAGCCGATCCTGATGACGGAGCCGCGCTGGTCGAGCGATTCCGTCAACGGGATCGGCGAGAACCCCAACATGCGTCTCGAACGCTACATGACCGCCTGTCGTGATGTGGCCACGGCGGAAAAAGTCCCGCTGATCGATCATTTCAGTCACTGGACCTCAGCGGAGAAGAAGGGCGTCAAACTGCGCGACTGGACGACGGATGGCTGTCATCCCAATCCGCGCGGGCATCGCGAGATGGCCGACCTGATGCTGCCCAGCGTCGTGAAGTGTCTGGAGCGGCGCTGAGGCGATTGTGGAGCGAGCCGCGACCGCAAGGGAGCGGCTTCTTTCTTTCCGGATCGCGGGTGGACCGAGTCAACGCACCGGGGTAGAATCAAAGAAGATCAATGACTCTGTTTGGGGGGCATTCGTATGTTTCGTCTCGATCTGGGCGGCGTGCCAAAGGCTCATGTGGGCCTGAGTCGCCGCAGCTTCTTGCAGTTGGGCGTCGCCGGGATGGCGAGTCTCGGACTGCCGCAACTTCTCAAGGCCAAGGATGAGTCGGCCGTTCGCCCTGGGGGATCGAAGAATACTTCGGTGATCCTCATCTGGCTCGATGGCGGTCCCGGCCACATGGACATGTACGACATGAAGCCGGACGCGCCCGCCGAGTATCGCGGTCTGTGGAAGCCCATTCGCTCGCGAGTCCCTGGCTTCGACGTGACGGAGTTGTATCCGAAGCAGGCGAAGATCACCGACAAGTTCTCGATCGTCCGCTCGCTGCACCACGACACCGGCGACCACTTCGCGGGTGGTCATCGCATGCTGACCACCAAGGACATGGGCGTCAGCGGCGCGAACAACGAGGGCAAGTTCCCCGGCATCGGGGCCATCGTCTCCAGGGAGTTGGGCGCGCGCAAGAAGGGGATGCCCGGCTACGTCGGCCTGCCGAACGTCCACAGTATCGGCCTCAGTCCCGGTTACTTCGGCGGCTCCTTCCTGGGATCGCAGTACAATCCGTTTCAGGTCGGCGACCCCAGCCCGTCCACGTTCTCCATCCAGAACCTCAATCTCGCCGCCGGCCTGTCACTGCCTCTGCTGGAGGATCGCCGCTCGCTCCTGAGCCGTTTCGACACCGCGCGCAAGCATATCGACGCTCTGCCCGAGACGAAGGCAATGAATCGCTTCTCGCGTGAGGCGTATGAGTTCGTCACCGGTCCGATCGCTCGCCGGGCTTTCGATATCAATCAGGAAGACCCGAAACTGCGCGACCGCTATGGCCGTAATGCCTGGGCGCAATCGGCCATTCTGGCCCGGCGACTCGTCGAGTCGGGATCGACCTTCGTGACGGTCGTTTGCAGCGGCTGGGACCATCACTGGGACCTGAAGAAGGGCTACGAGAACTATCTGCCGCAGGTCGATAGCCTGGTCAGTTCTCTGTTCGAGGATCTCGACGATCGCGGTCTGCTCGACACGACTCTCGTGGTCCTGTGCGGCGAGTTCAGTCGCACGCCGAAGATGAACGACGGCGGCAATGGCGGCGCCCCGATGAGCATGGGAACGCCCGGACGCGATCACTGGGGCGACTCGATGTTCTGTCTGATGGGCGGCGGCGGCGTCAAGGGCGGCCAGCTCGTCGGCACCACCGACAAGCTCGGCCAGCGCCCCCACACGCGGCCTGTCACGCCCTCGAACATTCACGCGACGATCTACAAGGTGCTGGGCATCGATCCGAAGTTACAAGTGCTGGATCCGGGCGGCAGGCCGGTGTCGGTGCTCGATGATCCCGATCCGATCGAGGAATTGCTCTGATATCCGCCGCTTGCGGCTTTGCATTCTTCAGTGCAAAGCCGCAAGCGGCCTTCGATGCTTATGCCGGTCACATCGATTTTGCGGGTTAGATAAAGATTCTGGTCTCCTCTCGCCGATACTACCTTTCAGAAGCCGACTCCCGATTACCCGTCTTGGGCGCATCGCCGCACTCTGGAAGGAACCAGATGAAACGCTCCCGTACCGGACTTTGCGTCGAATTGCTCGAAGACCGTTGCATGCCAGCCGTCAGCGGCCTGCCCATCCCTTCCCTGGACGTGGGCGGGGTCGTCTGGGGAGGACAGGGAACGACGGCCGACGGCATCGGGCTGCTCCACCAGGGCGATTCATCCCAGACCAGCCATCCATTCGCCATCCTCCAGGCTTCGCTGCCCGCGGCGGCGGATGGGACGTTTCAAAACGCCTACAACGGCGCGTTTGCCCTCTCAGTCAATGGGAAGCTCTTCCAGAACAACAACTCCTCCTCGGTGGACCTGAGCAACACCACGATCACTTCCCAGACGCAAACCATCGATGGACTCGACACCAGCGTTCAGTATTTCTTCGACCCCAACAGCCCGACCGTTCGCGCCGTGTTCAGCTTCACGAATTCGACGGCGGCGGACGTCAGCGCGGTCGTTCGCTGGGCCAACAGCATCGATTCTCACGGCGATGGCCAGCCCGTCGTCGTGACGTCCAGCGACAGCGATAACGCTCTCGAACCGACCGACCGCTGGTTCATCACTCAATCCGGCTCAACGTCCGGCCCGTTCCTCGACTGGGTCCGCTATGGCCCCGGCACGGTGCAACAAACTCCCTCGGCGACGACGAGCGTCCCCGGCGTGGGATCGACTCCGGACCTGTACGCAGATCGATTCGATCTTACAGTCCCGGCAGGCAAGACCGTCCGCCTGATGTTCTTCGGCCAGGTCACGTCCAGTGAGGCCGACGCGGCTTCGCACGCCGAGGTGTTCAATAGCACCCTTGACCTCAAGGACTCCGGCCTGCTCGCGGGACTGACGCCGCAGCAACTCAGCGAGATCGCCAACTGGAACCTCAACACGGCAGCCGCCATCACGAGCGCCCCGAGCGCGAGTTTCGTCATCAGCCAACCGAACACGTTCACGATCACCACGACCGGCGAACCGCCCGCCCTGATTACTCTGAGCGGGGCCTTGCCCGACGGCGTCTCGTTCGTCGATCACGAGAACGGCACTGCGACGATCAGCGGCACCCCGGCGGTCTTTGCCAACGGAACTTACTCGCTGACGGTCACTGCGGACAATGGCAGCGGGACCGTCCTGACGCAGGCCCTCACCCTGACGGTGCCGACCGTGGCCCGCACTCGATTCGTCGTCCTCGGCGCGGATGCGGGCGGCGGGCCGCACGTCAAGGTTCTGAACCTGGACGGCTCGCTTCGTTTCAGCTTCTTCGCTTATGATGTGGGCTTCTCGGGAGGCGTGCGAGTCGCGTCGGGGGACGTCAACGGCGACGGGGTTTCCGACGTCATCACCGCGCCTGGAGCGGGCGGCACCGGCGAGGTCAAGGTGTTCGACGGCCAGACGGGGGCGCAGTTGTACAGCTTCGTTCCCTATCCTGCCTTCCCCGGCGGCGTCTTCGTCGCATCCGGTGACGTCAACGGCGACGGCAAGGCCGACATCATCACCGGAGCAGACACGGGCGGCGGCCCGCACGTCAAGGTGTACAGCGGCGCGGACCTTTCCCTGCTGTCGAGTTTCTTCGCCTTCGATTCGACATTCCGGGGAGGAGTGCGGGTCGCGTCCGGCGACATCAACGGCGACGGCCGCGACGACATCGTCGTCGGCGCTGGTCCGGGCAGGGACCCGACCGTCGTGGTCTTCGACGGCATGACCCTGGCGCCGTTGCAAAACTTCCTCGCCTATGATTCGGCGTATCAGAACGGCGTCTATGTGGCAGCCGGGGACACCAACGGCGACGGCCGCGACGACGTCATCACCGGTTCGGCGTCCTCACAGCGGGCCATCAATCTCTTCGATACGAATAAGCAGGATCAGCCGCGCCGTTTTGTGTCGGCAACGACATTCGTCGGAGGCGAGCATGTGGGGGCGGTGGACTTCAACGGCGACGGCCGCGACGACGTTCTGTTCGGGGCCGGTCCCGGTCAGCGCGACGCGGGCGTCGTGGACAGCCCCACACTCAGTTTGCGGGAGAAATTCACGACCTACGGCAGCGGGTGGTTCGGCGGCGTGTTCATCGCCGGCAGCCGCGACCTGCGCCGCCACGCGTAGATGGAACGCGGCGAACAAGGAGTTGCCCGCCGCTTGCGGCTTAGCGGAGTCGAAGACCGCTAAGCCGCAAGCGGCGGAGCGCGACTCAATGACGCTCGTTCGGGACCGGGTAGAGTGAAGGAGGCAGTCTTCTCCTCGATTTCCTCTCTGACCCCTCCACGATGATCTTTCGCGGCCTATCGATTCTGACCTCGCTTCTCGCCGCCGCCCTGTCCGTTGCGGGCGACAGGCCGGACCCGCGCGGCGTCGAGTTCTTCGAGAGCCGCATCCGTCCCGTCCTCGTCAAACACTGCCATGCATGCCATTCCCAGGAAGCCCTGAAGGCCGGCACGCTCAAGGGCGAACTGCTGCTCGACAGCCGCTCCGGCATTCGCAAAGGGGGCGAATCTGGACCCGTTCTCGTCCCTGGCAAGCCCGCCGATAGCCTGCTGATGAAGGCCCTCCGCTATGGCGATGACAACCTTCATATGCCGCCCAGGGGCAAGCTGCCCGACGCCGTCCTTGCCGATTTCGAGACCTGGATCAAGCTCGGCGCTCCCGATCCGCGCGACGGTCCGGGCATCGGCCCAACTCCCGCCGAACGAGCGAAGACGCACTGGGCCTTTCAGCCGATTCGCCGGCCCGTTCTGCCAGTGATCCACGATGCGCAAGCAACGATTCGCAATCCCATCGACGTCTTTGTCCACGCCAAACGACAGGCTGCGCGGTTGGAAGCGCCGGCGGAGGCCGATCGCGCGACACTGCTGCGGCGAGCGTCCTTCGATCTGCTCGGCTTGCCGCCCGCGCCCGAGGAAATCGACGCCTTCCTGAAGGACGAACGACCCGACGCTTACGAGCGGACGATCGAGCGTCTCCTCGCGTCGCCGCATCATGGCGAGCGTTATGGCCGGCACTGGCTCGACGTCGTTCGCTACGCCGACAGCGCCGGCTACGAGATCGACGACTTCTATCCGCACGCCTGGCGCTATCGCGATTACGTCCTTCGCTTTTTCAATGCGGGCAAGCCGTTCGATCGGTTCGTACAGGAGCAGATTGCCGGCGACGAACTGTGGCGGGACTCGATTGAGGCGAAGCTGGCGACGGGGATGCACACCGTCGGCCCTTATGCCTTCGAGGGGGGCATCGCTCGGCCCGCCGTCGTCGAGCATCAGCGGCTGACCGATCTCGCCGATACGACCTCGTCCGCCTTTCTCGGACTCACGGCCGGCTGCGCTCGCTGTCACGATCACAAGTTCGACCCCATCTCGCAGCAGGATTACTTCGGTCTGCAAGCCCTCTTCGCGGCCAGCGAGGCGAAGGACGTCGCGCCCATCAAGGGCCAGCCGGTCATGCGCATTCTTGCCGCACGCAAGCAGACGCCGGCTGTCCATGTCCTCAAACGCGGCGAACTGGAGACGCCGGGAGCGATCGCGCCGCCGACCATCTTCCGCTCTCTCTGGGGAGGGCGGACGCTGACGGAGGACGATTCTCGACGAGCGAGCCTCGCCCTTTGGATGACGTCGCCGAACAATCCGCTGACGGCCCGCGTCATCGCCAATCGCGTCTGGCAGTGGCACTTCGGCAAGGGATTGGTGCGGACGCCGAACGACTTCGGCATCCAGGGAGAGCCGCCGACGCATCCTGAGTTGCTCGACTATCTCGCACTGGAGTTGTTCCGCAGCGGCTGGGACCTCAAGCATCTGCACCGCCTCATCATGACGACCGGCACCTATCGCATGAGCAGCCGCGGTTCACCCGGCGCGGCGGCGAAGGACCCCGATCATCGTTTGCTGTCACGATTCCCGCGCCGCAGGCTGGAGGCCGAGGCGGTCTGGGACCATCTGCACGCGGCCGCTGGCACTCTCAATCGCAAGGCGTTCGGTCCAGCGGTCTATCCTCCGATCGATCCCGCCGCGACGAAGACGAAGCTGAACACGAAATGGGAGCCGGCGACGGACCGAAGCGAGTGGACGCGTCGAGGCGTCTACATGGTGGTACGGCGTTCGCTGGTCCTGCCAATGTTCCGTACCTTCAATGGGGCGATT
>JBBRIK010000073.1:0-10461 GCA_038221045.1 Gemmatales bacterium | reverse complement strand
GAGAGTTCAACAGAGGCTCGCGGCTCATCGGCTCGGCATTGGTCTCTCTCAGCCGCCCGGACGTTGCGGGAAGCCACCCAGCCCTGGGGCAGGCGCAGGCGCAGGCTGCGGTTTCTCAGTCTCCTTGACCTCCTCGGCCAGTTCGTTCTGCAACTTGTGGATGGCTGCCAGAATATCCTGGGCCTCGTTGTCGAGTTTGACCTCTTCCTCGACATAACTCATCCAGGCGTCGGCCAGCGCCGCCAGCTTCTGATCGTCGCGCTTGTTATTCACATCGACGCAGCCGAAGGCCCGCGCGAAGCAGTCCAGCAGCGCATCGCCATCCAGGTCGAGATCGCGCGGCAGACGCGACAATTCCTTGAAATAACTGTGCAGACCGTCGAGCCGCTTCTGAGCCAGGAAGTACGTCAGCGCCCAGGCCGATGCCCGCGCCTTGACGGAGGGGTCCTTCTTCTTGCCCTCCTTGAAATACTTGTCGCCGATGATTTCTCGCATCAGGGTGTCGGCCGAGGGAGGCAGTTTTCCGCCCTTCTTCAGTTCCCGAAAGCCGAGCAGATGCGACCAGTGCGGAGCGCCGTAGCCGCGCCAGGGCGAGCCATAGGGCGTCTGCAGGAAACTGCCCATGCCCGACTGCACCCACTGCGGCAGATCGACGCTGCGAGGCATCAGGCCGGCCCCGACGAGGATCTGGCGCGTGCCGCTATGCGACACGGCCGCCTGCTCGGTATCCTCCTCCATCGCTTTCAAGAGTAGCGAGTAGGTCTCCGCCAGGTAGAGATGGGCCTCGGTGACCTTGCCTTTTTCCCTTTCGGGCACGCGCGCGCCCTTCCGGAGGACGTCGTCCCGTTTGAAGTGAGTCCACAGGTCCCCGGTGGCCTTGACGAGTCCCTTGTAAGCCCGATCGTCTCGCTTCGACGAGAAGATGACGAGGTTGTGGCGCGGCGAATAGAAACTGTCGGCCGTGATCGGAATCGAGTCGAACAATTCATTCTGTTTCGCGAACGTATCGCCGGTCTCTCCTGAAGGCGCCAGCACGCAGACGAGCTTGTCCTGCGGCATCGGCAGCACCTTGCCCTTGAGGGCGTGCCAGTAGTAGAAGGCGACGAAATTGTCCTTGAGGTGTTTCAACCGCGACACGACTTCTTGCGAGTCATCGTTCGAGCGATGCAGCAGCGCGTAGTAATCGTTCGTCACGGTCTTGAAGTTGCGGAAGAGCCTGTCCTTCCAGATCGGCGCGGCGGTGTTATTGGAGATTCGATTGGCCAAAGCGGCCTTGGTCTTTGTGAAGGCGTCGGCGGCGGGATGGTTCTTGTCGAGAGCCGCGAGTTCCTGCATGGTCTTCTCGAACTCGGAAACCAGGCCGTGCGTCAACGCCCACTCGGCGAGATTGAGCAGCCCCTCGGGGGTCACTTTGCCGCCCTTGGCGGTCATCTGCTTTTTCTCATACTCGAAGCGAGTGGAGACCGAAGCCAGGGGCCTGCGGCCGTTCTTGAGATGCTCCAGTTCGACCTCGAAACCCCAGATCCACGACTCGCCCCAGCGGTGCTGAGCGTAGACAATCGGTTTCTGGCCGTACTGCTGAGGGCGGATGACATTGGTCGTCTCGATCACGGCCATGGCGCGGACGGGTGGCGGTCCCTTGGGAGGCGTGCCGCCCCCCGCGCCGAAGACGCCGGCGAAACCATTGTTCTCGGGTCCGGGCTGGGGGCCGCCCATCGCGCCGGGAAAGCCCATCGCGCCGGGGAAACCCATCGCCCCGAGGACGCCGACGGCTCCTGGAGGGCCGCCCATGGCGCCGGGCGCGCCGGCTGCGCCGCCCTTACCGGGAAAGCCCATCGCTCCGGCTCCACCTGCATTGGGAGGGATGCCTCTCGCGCCGGCTACTCCAGCCGCGCCCGCGTTGCCGGGGAAGCCCATGGCGCCGGCAACGCCTGCCGCGCCTCCGAAGGCGCCGGCCTGTCCCATCGCTCCGCCGGCGGCTTCCTTGGATTGGCTGAGGTTCGCGATGATGATGATGTAATCCGCTCGGGCCGCCACAGAGGCGCCGAGCAGAACGGCAAGGGTCAGCAGTGTTCGTTTCATCGTCATTTCAATCTCCCGGCCGGGTGGAGGAGTTTCGCTTCCTTCCCACACGGTATTGTCCGATCCTTCCACACCGATCGCAAGGCTATTCCCGAAAGCGCTCCTCAACAGCGGGCGAAGTTCGATTCTTGCCGCTTGAAGATTGCAAAGCCGCAAGCGGCAAGATGGCGCGGCTCGTCAAAATCGAGAGGTCCAGTCGATTCCCCGCGCTGCATTCGCGAACCTCACGGTATATATTATCCGTCGAGATCATCCCTTCACGATCGCGGCCGGCGTCGGCGTCTGGACCCCCATCCCGGAGAAACGGGACCGGAAGCCGACAGCGGTCCTGGGAGCCGAGTCATGAGTTTCAGGCTGGACCGGGTTCACGTCTGGTCGGGAGAGGTCGCCGACCAGGCGGGCGGCGTGGCGGCCAAGCTCGCCCTGCTGGCCCACGCAGGCACTAACCTCGAGTACATCTACACCCGCCGCCAACCGGACAATCCCGGCACCGGCATCCTCTTCGTCGCTCCGATTACCGGCGCGATTCAGGTCCGCGCCGCTCGCTCCGCTGGACTCACCGAGACACAGCAGCCGGTCGTTCTCCGCGTCGAAGGTGACGACTCGACCGGCCTGGCTCACCGTCTGACGCAGCAGTGGGCGATCGCCGGCTTGACTATGCAAGCGATGAGCATGTCCGTTATGGGCAATAAGTTCGTCGGCTACGTATCTTTCGACAACATCGAGGACGCCAACCGAGCCGCCGCGATTCTCGGTGAACTGGGGACCGCGACGCATCAGCCAACTCGTTGACTCCATCGGGGGCCGCCGCTTGCGGCTTTGCAGGGAGGTCGCAAGCAGCGGCACCGGAGAATTACTTTTCCTTCTCCTTCTCCTTCTCCTTTTCCTCCTTCTCCGCGCCGCGCGGGGTGACAGTCGAGTTCTCCTCGCTCTTGTAGACCGTCTGCTGCGACAACTTCTTCTTGTTACTCTCCAGCCAGTCGATCAACGTCTCTGCATTGACGAGCCGGCTTCCCTTCTCGATCTCCGCGAGGATATTCTCTCCGAAACCCTGAACGGACTTCACCACCACATCGCCTGGATGGGCTGCATCCATCGCCTTCAAACCGTCGCGCAGACGAGCGGCGAACGCTTTCCACGGCTCCTTGACGAACCGGGCGTCCTTATGCTTCCGGACCAACTCGGGGATGAATCGCGCGATCTGATAAGCTGCGGAACCGGCCTGATATTCTTTCTGAGGATCGGCCGGTAGCCGGCACAGGCCCACGGCCGCCTCCACTTGCTCGTCCAGACGCGGCTCCGGCGTCAGCAGCTTGTCCTTGCCGACGACTCGGCACAAGGCGAGAGCGACGTGGCCATTGGCCGCTCCCGCCACCCGCGCCTCGCGAACCTCCGCCAGCGCGCGGATCGCCTCGCGGCGAATGTAACGCAAGCCGTCGATCTCATCCTCGGTGTTCGGCTTGTAAGGCGGTTGACGCTCCACAAAACCGACAAGGGCCGCGATCACCTCGCCGCGCCGCTTCGCATCCTTGATCGGCGGCGTCTGCTTCAGCGCCAGCTTGCTCTGAAGGTCCTTCAGCCCCATCAAGGCCCAGTATTTCGCCCCCTCGACCTGCTTCGGATCGACGACGATCTTGACGAGCAGGTCGGCCACTTCCTCGCGCTGGCTTAACAAGGCGAGGCGGGCGGCGACACGAGCGGCGTTGGTGCGCGTGATCGGGAATTGATCCGGCTCGGCCGCCAGGAGTTCGAGTTCCGTCATCAGCCGCGTCAGGAACTCGTCCTGAACCGCGGTGTTCTTGGGGTCCATGCCCGTGAAGACATTGCGGATGCGTAGCTCGGAGACCTCCACGACCTGCGACATCAGGCGCGGAATGTTCTGCACTTTCTTGTCCGGATCTGCCATGGGATAGACCGTATGTCGCACGACAATCTCGATGTCGCGTTTCAGATCCATCGTCATGGGTGCCTCGGCGGCCGTCTTCGGCAGGGCCTCGCGAAAGGCCATGTCGGCAGGCGCGAGTTTGCGGTCCTCACGCAGGCGAATGTCTCCCGCGCTCAGTCCACACGGTACGACAATCAGGGTCAACACGGTCAGAACCAGCGACAGTCGGGACATGGAAGGTTCCTGCGGAAAAGCGAGGGAAGAGTTTCTCCTCCATCGAGGCTAGCAGCCTTTCGCGATGGTTGTCAAGCAAGCGGAGCGGGCTTTCCCGATCTCCGAACCGGAGGAGACAAAGATACAACAGTCAGCGAAGAGGATCGTTGGCGCATCGCTACCTGATCGCCAGTTCAGTCAGCCCTAACTTTTTTCCTACCAAGCTGTTCCCGCGTTCCTGGGCGATGTACTCTTTGAGTGTTCGGTCGCCCTTCGGATGAGGAGCGAGACATGACTCTTCGCTGCATTCTCGATGGATTGTTATTGCCGGCGGTCGTTCGCTGGAAGCCCGAAGCGCCTCTGACGGCATGGGACGGCGAAGAATCCTTCGCCATCGAGGCGGTTGAGGCAATGTATTATCAGATGGTGACGGCGACCCGCGATGAACTGCTGAACCTGGAGCGGGCGCGCTATCGTCTCTTACGCCCGGCCCCGGACTTTCAGCTTCTGCACCGTTGAATTGCGGAGGAGCATGGCGGATAATGCGAGGTGTTGGCCTCCCTGCCTCCCGGAACCCCGCCATGCTCTTCCGATACTCCCTCCTCCCTCTGCTCCTCGCCGGCCACGTCTCGGCCCAGACGTCCTACCCGATGATTACCCACGTCTCCCCCGTCGCCCTCCAGCGCGGCAAGACGACGGAGGTGACCGTCAGCGGGCAGATGAACTTCGCCGGCATCTACAAGGCGATCTTCGAGGGGACCGGACTCAGCGCGATCGATCTGGCTCCCATGCCGGCGACGCCCCAGAAAGCCGTGCGCAGCGTCAAGTTCAAGGTGACGGTCGAGCAGGACGCCGTGCTGGGAGTGCGCGACTTTCGCCTGGCCTCGCCGCCTGGCGCTTCCAGCATCGGGCAGCTTGTGGTCGTCGATACGCCGGTAGTGCAACAGAGCGGCGTCAACAATTCCATCGACAAGGCCAATCCCATCCCGGTCCCCTGCACCGTCAGCGGTTTCATCGAGGCGGCCGAGGACGTTGACTATTTCAAGTTTCACGCCGAGGCGGGCCAGACGCTGACCTTTGAGGTCCTGTGCGCCCGCATCCAGGATCGCATTCACGATCTGCAAAAGCACGCCGACCCGATGCTCACGCTCTTCGACGCCACGGGCCGCGAATTGGCCGCCAATGACGATTTCTTCTTCGCCGATCCCTGGCTGCAATACACCTTCGCGAAGGCCGGCGACTACTTCATCCAGGTGCGCGACTCGAAGTACGACGGCGATCCGCGCTGGGTCTACGCCTTGACGGTGACAGCCGGTCCGAGCGTGACGCATCTCTTTCCGATGGCCGGCAATCCGGGACAGACGCTCACGGTCGAGCCGGTCGGCTCCGCGAAGTTGCTGTCTCCGAAAGTGACGCTGACTGCTCCGCGCGAAGAAGGGATTCACACGCTGTCCCTCGACTTCAAGGGCCAGAAGACGAACCCGACGGCGTTCATCGTCAGCTCGCTGCGGCAGTTCGTCGAGCAGGAGCCGAACGACACGCCGGAGAAGGCGATGCGCGTGACGCTGCCCTGCGGCATCAGTGGCCGAATCCAGCAGCCTCGCGACCTCGATCACTACGTCTTCAAGGCGACGAAGGGCAAGCCGATTCGGCTGGAGGTCAAGGCAAGGCGCTTTGGGACGCCGCTCCAGTCGAGCCTCGATTCCGTCCTCGACGTGATGACTCCCGAGGGCAAACTCCTGGCGAGCAACGACGACGCCAACGGCAAGGACGCCGGGCTGGTGTTCACGCCATCGGCTGACGGCGACTATGTCGTGAGGATTCGCGATCTCAACAACAAGGGCGGCGCGACAGCAGTCTACTATCTCGAAGCCGACTGGGCGGTGCAGGATTTCTTGCTGCGCTGCGATCCCGACAAGGCGATGATCGGTCCCGGATCGAGCATGGCTTGGTTCGTCCAACTGACGCGGGCGAATGGTTTCACCGGAGCCGTCAAGGTTGACGTGAAAGGTCTGCCGAAGGGCGTGAGCGTCAATCCGCTGACGATTTCCGCGTCGATGAACCTCGGCGTCCTGGTGCTAAGCGCCGACGCGAACGCCCCGCGCGACATGGCCAACGTCGAGATCACCGGCACCGGGAGCGCTGAGAGTGCCGACGGCAAAGAGGTGACGCTGACGCGCAGGGCGACGCCGCGTCAGGAGATCTATTTCCCCGGTGGGGGCCGTGGGGTGTTCGACGTGGCGATGCAGACGGTCTCGGTGACGGACCTTTCAGACGTCCTCAAGGTGGAGGTTACGCCGGCTCGCGTGAATCTGAAGCCGGGCCAGGAAGTGAAGCTGGAAGTGACGATTACGCGGCGGCCGGATTACGACAAGGGAGTATCGCTCGACGTAATTTTGCAGCACCTCGGGTCCGTCTTCGCGAATCCTCTGCCGCCGGGAGTGACGATCGACCTGGGCAAGAGCAAGACGCTGCTAGGGTCCGGCAACAAGGGACACATCGTTCTCAAGGCGGCGGCGAATGCCGCGTCGATCGAGGATGTGCCGATTGCCTTGATGGCGCAGGTGTCGGTCAACTTCGTGGTGAAGGTGGGCTATGCCAGTCCTGTCATCCTGTTGACGGTCGAGAAGTGAGCGAGTGATGCGCCTGTTCTGAGAGGGACTGCGAGAACCTCAGGTGGCTCTTGCCTTTTCTTCCGTGGAACCCGTCGTGGTTCCGGCACCATTGGCCGAGGCAGGCACTCCTCCATTCGTTGGCTCGATGGCGAGGATCTCATTGAGGACGTCAACCGCGTTACGACCATTTAACTTTGCAAGCGCAGCGACAAGATCCACGACATACATGAGGTAGTCGCGCATCCGTTCGGAAGAAGGCAAAGTGAGAACGATTTCCTGACCCTCATCGTCGTACTGTTCCCCAAAGACAAGTAACTCCGGACGAGGATAGGGCTTTCGCTGCCATCCATGCGCGAGCAGATAAGCGCATATACTCTCCACGCTCACGTTCCCGATCCGCGGATCGATCCAGACACGTTCGTTCACGGCCGTCTGCCCTTCTAGATTCGAGCCATCGCGAGGGAGACTCACGCTCGTCCGTTCGAGTGTGGAACAATGTCTGGAGAGGACGAGGCTCAGACTTGAAGGGTGAGAGGAATTGTTTCCAGAAGAAAATCGACAGCACGGATTGCCCCCTCGAATTCGGCAAGCCGGAGCGATAATTCAATCCGGTTAAGTACTTCCAGGGAGGCATGCACCAGAAGTTGAGAAGCGTGGCTGGCAAGAGTAGTAGCCGGCGGCTTCAGACGCTGCACCAGATCGCGCAATGCTTTGTATTCCGCACGGAAAACTTTCCTCTTCGCATCGGCTGACCGTGTGTTCGCTTCCTCCCAGTATGAGTGAGCGGTCCTGGCAATGCTCTTGAACTTCCGTGTGTATTCTTTCAACAGAGGGATGAGAGGCAGGGTGACATCTTCCACTGGTGGAACGGCAGTTGCGGGACTCATTTGAGGCTCTCCCAGGTTCGGAGTCCATCAACGGTTTCAAACAAGCGGCGTAAAGACTCGACCTGTAGTTGATGATCGTACCCTTCCACGTTGGGTTTCAATCGCTCCCCTGTGCCGGTGGTGAAGTTGCTGATGACCAGTGAGGCGAAGACAACTTCGTGACGAATGCGCCGTGGATCTTGCTGCCCGAGCACCTGCTGGATCTCCGTTCCATATGCCCCATCACGATAATGCTGTTCGACGGCGATCCGTTGCGGCCACCACAGATCCTGTTTCGTCACAAGCGTGAGAAACCACATCCTGTTCGGGTTCACGCGAATAAAGGGCGTCAATTGACGCAGTACGGCTACTTCGTCTGCTCGCCTGTCGGTCAGATAAACCTCGACGAAGGAATCCTTATTGCCCTGATAGAGCCGATGCTGTTTGGAGCAGATCGGGCCGAGAGTATGGTATCCATATGCCGCAAGTAGGATGATTCCTCGAAATTTGCCTGCGCCGATATCGGCTTGCAACTCTGGCCAGGTTGCCTCACGCCGGTGCAGTTGACCTGGCGGGACGACAATCTCAGTCTCCGGAGACCCGTCGAGAGTATACCGCTCAATGTTGAGGCTTTCCATGTAACTGCCCGGCACGTCAAACAGCAAATCGTAATCACCGGTGAGCAGCTTACCGAGGGTCGTCTTGCCGACGCCCCCTGGACCGAGGAGGAGGATGCTCCGCGTTTCCTCCTCCGTTGGACTCTTCCGAAACCAGGCGCGAAGCTCAAGGAGCTTCTCCCGGATCTCGTCTTTCTTGTCCCAGAGCCAGGTCAGAATTTTTCCAGCCATACTCTCGGCCATCTTTTTCCCCCTGGCTCGCAAACTCCCTTTTTGAGCGTGGCGGCCAGCGCTTTCGGTTCTCTGGCATCCACACTCACTTGGCCCGGTTCAGATACTTGCCGTCGCGCGTATCGACGACGATGCGGTCGCCGATGCTGATGAACGGCGGCACCGTGATTTTGATGCCCGTGTCCATCGTCGCCGGCTTGTACTGCGCCTGGGCCGTCGCGCCCTTGATGACCGGCTCGGTATCGACCACCTCCAACTCCACCGACGCCGGCAACTCGATGCTCAGCGCCTTCTCTTCGTGGAACATCACCTGGACGTTCATGTTCTCCTTGAGGTAGCCGCAGAACTCGCCGACCATGTCCTCCTCGAGGTTGATCTGGTCGTACGTCTCGTTGTCCATGAAGACGTAGCTGTCGCCGTCCTTGTACAGGTACTGCATCTCGCGCTTGTCGAGATACGCCTGCTCGACCTTGTCTTCGGGATGCACGCGCACCTGGTTGACAAGGCCCGTCTTCAGGCTCTTCAGTTTCAGCGTCAGTTTCGACGGCAGATTGCCCGGCGTCCGCAACTCGCGGTCCACGCACTGGAACAACTGGCCGTCCTCGACGATCACCATGCCCTTGCGAACATCGACATACAGAATCGACGACATGACAACTCCTGTCGCTCGTCTCGAATCAGAGAATGAAGACCATATCAGAAGGGTATCATCGCCCGTCTCGCGCGACAAGCGGAACCGTTTCGCGCTCATTCGCATTCCCTCCCTCGCGTTGCTCTGATATCATCCCAGCTAAACAGAGGAACAGTTGATGCCCAGTCATCTGGACGAGTTGAACGAGCAGCAGCGCGAGGCGGCATGTCACCTCGACGGACCGCTGCTGGTCCATGCGCCCGTCGGCACCGGCAAGACGACGGTGCTGGCCCATCGCGCCGCCCAGGCCATTCTCGCCGGACGCGATCCTGCCTCTCTGCTCTGTCTTTCCTTCACCAATCGCTCCGCGCGGCAGATGCGCGAGCGCATCCTTCAGTTGCTCGGCGGCCGCGGCGCGGAGATCACCGTCCGCACCTTTCATGGCTTCTGCACGCATGTGTTGCGTCTGGAGGCGGACACGCTCGGCCTGCCTGCCGACTTCAGCATCTGCGACGAGTCCGATACTCGCGAGATCCTCCTCGACGCCTGGCGGCAGCAAATCGGCGACCGCGAAGCGCCCGAAAAGCTCAGCGACGTTCTCTCTCGACTGACGGCCCGTCTCAAGTCCGCTCCCGCTGACGAGGCGATGCCTGATGCCGCCGGACTGCTCGTCGCGCTGGCGGACGAGGTCGGACTCGAAGACCTGTCGGTCATTGCGGGACTCGATCCGCTGCGGCTCGTCGAGGAGTACAATGCTCGCCTGTCGGCCAGCGGCGCGCTCGACTTCGGCGACCTCATCGCGCGCGTGCAACGGCTGTTCGCGGAGCGTCCGGACCGCCTGCTCTACTGGCAGCAGTTGCATCCCTGGATTCAGGTCGATGAGGTGCAGGACACGACGTCGGCGGAGTACGCCATTCTCCTCGGCCTCGTCGGTTCGGCTCGCAACCTGGCCTTCTTCGGCGACCTCGATCAGACGATCTACGAGTGGCGCGGCTCCCGTCCCTGGACTCTGCTGGGCGAGTTCACCCGGCGTTTCGCTCCCGTCAAGCAAATCGAGCTGACGAAGAACTATCGCTGCTCGCGCCACATCCTCGAAGCCTGCCTGGCCCTGGTCCGCACCTGCGAGAAGGCAGTCACGAAACACATCGACTGCGCCAGTGGCGAGGACGGCAAGAAGGTCTTCGTCCACGGCGCGGCCGACCCCGAGGCCGAGGGAAAATGGATCGCCTGGGCCATCGCCCAGATCGCGGCGCGGCATGGCGTGGCTCGACGCCACATCGCAATTCTCGTCCGCACCAACAAGGACGCGGCCGAGCTGTCG
>JBBRIK010000072.1:0-10519 GCA_038221045.1 Gemmatales bacterium | reverse complement strand
GGCCTATCTCGAAGATTCAGCCATCATGGATCCCTGGGACCAGGTTTTCCAGTATGAGCCGAGCAACCTGAATCCGAAGTCGGGCAAGCCGCGGATCTCCTCCAACGGCGATCCCGCACATCCCAAGCCCATCAGCAACTGGTAACTCCCATGCGGCGTTCTCCGCAGGCGGCTTTCACGCTGCTCGAAATCATGCTGACCCTGGCTGTCATCGTCGTCATCCTGGCGATCACCTATCCGTCGCTGGAGACGATGTACAGCCAGTCGCGCATGACGGCAGGGGCGGATGGCTTCAAGGCGGGCATGCTGACGGCGCGTGCCCAGGCGGTCGAGGAGGGGATTCCTTACCGCGTCGCCCTCATCCCCGGCCAGGGCAATTTTCGCGTTGCTCCCGACCTGGCGAACTACTGGGGCGGGAATGGTTCCAGTCCCCCCCACGATGCCGACAACCCGTCCATCATCGTCGAGGACAATCTTCCCAAGGGCGTCATTTTCGGCGAATCCGACACGCCGCAACAGCCCGACAAGGACGCGGAAACCGTCCGCGAGAATATCGCGCCGAGCGAGTACAAGACGGTCGCCGTCTTCATGCCTGACGGCACGGCCCGAGACGATTACAAGGTGCTGCTCTGCTCGCGCAACGGCCATCCGCTCTGGATTGCTTTGCGCAGCCTTACCGGTGAGGTGTCCGTCGTCCGCTATCAGTCGGAAGGGGGTCAATAATGCGTCTTCCGCCGCTGACGCCGCGTCGAGGTATTTCCTTGCTGGAATCGCTCATCGCGGTCGCCATTCTGTTCATTTCGTTCACGGCCCTGTATTCCTTGCTCGACGGAGCCAATCGCCAGGCGCGAACGGTTCGCGATCAGAGTTTGGCCATTCAGGTGTGCCACTCGAAACTCAACGAGTTGCGAGCGGGCGCACTGCCGATGTCGGGCCAAAGTGGAGAGTGCGACGGATTGCCCGGCTGGGAATGGTCCGTCGAGGCGAATCAGGGCGAGGTGCAAGGGTTGTGGCGCGTCAGTGTTCGCGTCAAGCGCTCCGGCGTCGAGGATCCTGATGGCGAGGCGCTGCTGGAGCAGATGGTGATCGATCCGTCGGTACGCGGCAGTGCCATGGACCAGGCATCGGTCACCTCGTCCAGTTCGTCATCGAGCGGTTCCGATAGCTCCTCCGGTTCGTCGAGCGGATCCTCTTCTTCGACGTCGCCCTCCTCTTCAAAGACGCCGATGGGCGGTGGGGCGTCTCAGGGCGGCAGACCGTCCGGTGGCGGATTCCCCTCGGGAGGCGTCGGTGCATCTGGTCTCCCGTCCGGCGGCGGCAAGCCTTCCGGCGGTTCGACTCCCTCTGGGGGTGGGACCTCGTCTGGCGGCGGCAAGCCTTCCGGCGGAGGCACTTCGTCTGGTGGAGGGACTTCGTCAGGCGGCAGTGGTGGCACTTCGTCCGGAGGCGGCGGACGCCCTGGTGGATAACTTCTTGCCGCTTGCGGCTTAGCGTTCTCCTGCAAAGCCGCAAGCGGCAAGAAGTGCTGTCCTGACCGAGTGAGGAGTTCCGATGCGAATCCGTTCTCGATCTCTGAGGCGCGGTTTCACGCTGATGGAAGTGCTGCTCGCTTCCGCGATCGGCATGCTCGTTCTCTACGGGGTTTACCTCGCCATCGACTCCCAATTGCGCTTTGCCGAGCAGGGCCGCAACGTTATTGACGAGGCCACCGTCGCCCGCTCACTGACCGCGCGAATTTCCAGCGATCTTGCTCCCTGCGTCGGCATGGCCGATCCAGGCCGCTTTCGTTCGTCGAGTTCCTCGTCGAGTTCGTCTTCATCAAGTTCCACTTCTCCGAGTTCCTCGTCGTCGAGTTCATCGTCGTCGAGTTCTACTTCTTCGAGTCCCTCCAGTTCGACAACTCCATCCTCAGGAACGTCCAGTTCAACGACATCGAGCAGCAGTTCCTCGACGACAGATTCGTTGCGGTCGTTCGTCGGGGACGAATCGTCGCTCCACGTCTTCGTCGCTCGCGTGCCGCGCTCCCTTACAGCCGGCGCGAGCGCGGCCGGACAAACGAACGTTGCAAACACGTCGGTCGAGAGCGATCAGAAGGTGGTCTTCTACTGGTTGGCAGGCGCTGGTGGAGCGAGGCCTTTGGGACTCGCTCGTTATGAGATGCCGCTGACGACCTCGACGGATGGAGTGCCGAGCGTAGTCGGCGGCGCGGATGAAGCGAAATACGTCATCGCTCCGGAGGTGGTGTCTCTGTCGTTCAGCTACTACGACGGCCTCGGCTGGCAAACGAGCTGGAATGGAGCCGACAAACCCTCGAATCAGACGATTCCCCAAGGGCCCCCGCTGGCCATCGCCATGAGCTTCGAGTTGGAGACCCCCGGCGTGGCTGGCGAGGCGCCGCGGCGCAGGAAGTTCCACCACGTCATCGCCATTCCGACGGCCAACAACGGTACGCCGACGACCTCGGATCAATCCCAGGCTCAGGACCAGTGAGGCGGCCATGCTCTTACGCGCATTTCGTCCCGGAGCCGAACCTCGCCGCGGCGTCGTCCTCATCGCCGTCCTCGTCGTCGTTGTGCTGCTGACGCTGGCGGCCTATCAGTACAGCGAGTTGATGCTGGCCGAGTACAAGGCTTCCATTAGCTTCGCCAAGGCCGCGCAGGCGCGGGCCGCCGCCGAGTCCGGCATCAACTATGCTTCCATGCTCCTCAGCGACAAGACCGCCTTCAGCAGCGTCCTCAACAGCAACCCTCACGACAACCCCACCGCCTTCCAAAGCATCCCCGTCTCCGGCAGCAGTGGGCCACGCCAGGCGTTCTTCAGCATCCTCGCGCCGATGGGACCGGACGAGCAGACTGGTGCCGCGGGGCCGTCCTCCCGCTACGGGGTCACGGATGAATCGGGGAAGATCAACCTCAACGCCCTGCTCAGGTTCGACAGTTCCGGCGCCGTCGGCGTGCAGATCCTGACGGCCCTCGGCTTTCCCGACGATACGGCCAACTCCGTCCTCGACTGGATCGACGAGGACTCGACCGTTCGGCCCGGCGGGGCCGAGGACGAGACCTACTCGCAGTTGGGGTATCGCTGCAAGAACGGCCCCTTCGACACGCTTGAGGAACTTCTCTACGTCAAGGGCGTGACAACCGAACTGCTCTATGGCAATGACACGAACCGCAACGGGTTCCTCGATCCGGAGGAGACGACCAGCGGATCGACGCTGGGTCTGGGCATGCAAGCGTACTTGACCGTCTACAGCCGCGAGCAGAACGTCGATAACGACGGCAAACCCAGGCTTTACGTCAACTCGGGCAACACGCTGAGTTTGTACAGCAAGCTCGTCGATGCGGTCGGGCAGGACATGGCGAGCTACCTGCTTCTGTATCGCCGCAAAGGACCGGCCCCCTCGCCGATCCCTCCGGGCACGCGGACGATGAACATCGCGGCATCGCAGATCCAGCGCGGCGACCTTCAACTCTCCATTTTGGGCGGCGGACGAAACCTGTCATCGCTGTTCGAGCTGGTCGGCACCAAGGTGCTGATCGCCAACCCCAATCCACGCCAGCCCTCGACGCTGGTCGAATGCCCGCTCAACAATTCAGCTCAGGCGCGGGACCTTCTGCCGAAGTTGCTGGACAAGTTGACGACGAGTACCGATCAGGACCTCCCGGCGCGGGTGAACGTCAACACGGCCCCCGAGGCGGTCCTGAAGGCGCTGCCGGGTCTGACCCCTGCGGACGTGACGAAGATCACGTCGGCGAGGCCGAATCCCTCGACGAGCCAGACGCCGGACCCGATTTTCCAGACGCCGGCCTGGCTGCTGACCGAGGCCGGCCTCACTCCGGAAGCCCTCAAGTCGCTGGACCGCTTCGTGACGGCGCGGACGCAGGTTTATCGCATCCAGTCCGTGGGACATTTCGCCGGACGCGGCCCGAGTGTTCGGCTGGAAGCGGTCGTCGATACGAATCGAGGTCGGCCCCGAATCGTCTACTGGCGCGATCTCAGCGAACTGGGACGTGGATTCAATCTACCCATGGGCGGGATGGCTCCGTGAGTTCTGCCGCTTGCGGCGTTGCAGAACACCGCTAAGCCGCAAGCGACCCTGACCAAGGTGACACAACCGTGGCTAAACGTTTTCTCGCCCTTGACTGGGATCAGAATCAGCTTCACCTTGTCGCCGCGACCCTCAGCGGCGACAAGGTGAACTTTACGCGCGCTCTGCTCATCGATGACGCCGGGACGCCCAATCCCGGACAGAGCGAACAACTCGGCAAGTTGCTGCGTGACCGCCTCAAGGAATTCGGGGTCAGCGGCGCACCGGTCCTCGCCTGTCTGGGACGCGATCGCCTCATCCTCAAGGAAATCCGCTACCCGACCGTCCCCGCGCACGAGGAAGCCGGCGTCGTTCGCTTCCAGGCGGTCAAGGAATTGAGCGAGGCGCCCGATGACGTCGTCATCGATTACACGCCGCTGCCGGCCACTTCCGAAGGCGAACGCCGCGCTCAGATTTTCGTCGTCCGCCGCGAACTGGTCACCGCTTACCAGACACTCTGTCAGGCGGCGGGACTGAAGCTCGCCGGCTTGGCCCCCCGGCCTCACGGTATGGCCGCCTGTCTGCGCTCGCTGATTGGGATGACTCCCCTCGTACCCAATCCCGAGCCGGCCGACGCCGCCGTCGCTCTCGTCACGGTCGGCGAGAAATGGGCCGAGTTCGCCATCCTCAAGGGGAACGCTCTCCTTCAGACGCGCACTCTGACGGTGGGCGCCGGCCTGGCCGGCGAAATTCGCCGCAACCTCACGGTGTATGCCGGACAGCAAGCGCAGTCTCCCGTGAAGGCGGTTTACCTCGCCCTCAGCGGCGATCAGTCGGCCCTGCGTGAGAAGCTGGTCGAGTCGCTCGAAGTGCCGGTCCACCCCTTCGATCCGTTCGCGGGTGCCGAGGGCAAGCAGTTGCCTTCCAGCGGTCGTGGTACGTTCGTTGGAGCCATTGGCCTGCTGCACTTGATGGCACGCGCCGGCTCTCTGCCCGTCAACTTCGTCCAGGCCAAGCATGTTCGCGCCCCGGCGGACCCCAACCAGCGGCTCCATGTGCTGGCCGGGTGCCTGGTGGCCGCGCTGCTCGTCGGCGGTCTGTTGTGGGGCAACTTCGCCGTGAACGAACAGCGCGCAGCGCTGGCCGAGAAGGACCGCGAATTGAGTGACCTCACGCGTCAGACGCAGATCGAACGCGACAAGAATAAGACCCTCCAGGCGCTCCACGAGTGGGAAGGAGTTTCCTGGCCGGACGAGTTGTACGAGTTGTCCGCGAAGATGCCGAAGGTCACCACCACCTTCAAGGTGCGCTCTCTGAAAGGGACCGTGGAGCGGCCCGAGCGTTTGAGCACGCCTGGCGGTGTTCGTACCCCGCTCACGGCTTCCACCATGGGTCTCAACTCTCGACCGGCGGCTCGCTTCGATCTGAAGTTCCCCTCGGGCAGTTCCACTCCGCTCGAACAACTGACGACGGAACTGCTCTCCAGCGGGGATAACCAGGGAGCTTTCTATCGGCCGTCGCCGCATACCAAGAACAGGGACGGCAGTTTCGACAAGATCGTTTACATTCACAAGCGCGAACCGGCCAAGTACGAGAAGATGATCGAGGTGGCGCGCTGATACCGGCGAGATCGACGTTCCTTGCTTGCGGATTCGGGAATAAGACTCGCCACAAATGGCGCGACCACAAGACGAATAAGGGACCAACCAACTCCCATGACAACACGCGAACGCAAACTGGCGCTGGTACTGGTCGTGAGCCTGCTCGGAGGCGGAGGCATCCTCGCGGCCAAGGTCTTCTACTTCGATTCGGCCGGAACGCTCGACGGGCAACTGCTGGCCCGTACGCGCCAACTTAAACAGGCCACCGACGAATACGAGGCGGAAAAAGCCCTGACGAAGCGCATCCTCGCTCTGAGTCCCCGCCTGGAACAATTTAAGAAACTGAGCTTGCCCCAGGCTCCCGACGCTTCGGCTGAAGCAATCAAGGCCCATGACACCAAATTGCGCGGCGAGTATCAGAAGTTCCTTGAGGACTTGCTGTCCGAGTCGGGTTTCACGCTTGGCGCCATCAAGTCAATCGTCCCCGACTCGCGCAATGTTCCGACGTCGGCTCCGAAAAAGCCGCTTTACACCGTCTTCCGTTTCGACTTCGATGGAGAGTCGGATTTGCCGAGTCTCATCAAGGTCTTCGAGAAACTGTACCGCACTCCGCTGTTGCATCAGATCCAAACGTTCGACACGGTGCCGATTGCCAGCAAGAGTACCCGGGACAAGACCGTCCTGGCCACCAAAATGACCATCGAAGTGTTGCAGATGAGCGATGCGGAGAAGCGCGGCAAGGAGCGGCCCAGTCTGAAGCCTCTTTTTTCGGGAGCGGCCAAGGACAAGGAGCCCTTCCTGCTGGGAAAGAAACGCCATTACGTCACGGATATCGCCGCCAAGAATATCTTCGCTCCTCCGCCGCCCAAGACGGCGGCGCCGGAAGTAGACAGTCGTCCCTCGACGGAGAATCCCGACGACGTCTACCCATTCGTCAAGCTGACCCAGATCGCCTTCAGCGACTACTACGGCGTCTGGACCGCGCGGATTTACAACCAGAGCGTCCGCAACAATTCTGCCCTGTTGACTGCAGGTCCGCTTCCTTCCAATTGCCAGTTCGTCCGGTTGAAGAAGGAACTCGAGCTCCGCGTCGAGGAGTTGAACAAAGCGGAGGAAACGATCGACCGTCGCCTCGCGGAATTGAAAAAAGTGGAGGAGAAGCTGGAAGAGAACAGCCTGAGCATTGAAGCGAGCAAGGAATTGCAAAAGCATTTACAACGCCAACGAGAATCCGCCGAGTTGGAATTGGCAAAACTCGAAACACCCGTCTCAGACTGGGCTGTCAAGGATAAGTCGAAAGAGACACTCCTGGAGTTTCGGGTCGTTCGCATTGATCCCTTGAAGATTATCATTCAGGTGAAGCGTGCCCTTTATATGTTTTGCCTCGATGGTTCGCTTGAAACCGCGCTCGCCAAGAAACTGACCGAGCCAAAGGCGAGAGCGCTGGGGTTGCTCGATCACGACAAGACGCTGCGAAACGTCGTTCTGAAGAAACTTGAATTCCGCAAGGATCGCAGAAACTATGAAGGGCTCTTTGTCAATCCGGAGAACGACGACGAAAAGATCCTTCTCTCGACGGGAGAACTGCCCGAAGAGCTGACCGCGCCGGACTCCTGGCCCATTCGAGATCAATTCGGATTTGAAGCGATCCATTTGACGCTCGTCAAGATGGAGAAGGACCGCATCGTTTTCCAGTCGAACAAGAAGCATTACGCTATCAAGGCAGGCGGGAACATGTTCGATGCGATGGCGAAGCCGCTCAGCGAAGACGAGGTGAAGGCGTTGAAGTTGGAGAAGCCTTGATTTCGAGGGGAGAAGCGGGAAACGACGGGAGGACGAGTCGCTCGCGAGGCCATCGAACACGGCTTCGTGGGAAACTCGTCCTCCCGCCGTTTTCGCGGGCTGCACGCGAAGCCGCTCTTGAGCCGGAACCGGAGAAACTGGTACAACGACAGCCTCACGCATGGATGCAGGAAAGGAACCGTCATGTCGCGTTTCAACACTTTCGACGAGTTGATGGACCGAATCGGCGACATTCCGCTGTCGCGCATTCGTCTCCAGCCTCCGCCAGGAACCGCGACGGAAGAAGACGTCATTCGAGCCGAGGGGCGTTTCAACCGCCTGTGCGAACTGGTCGATGGCACGCTCGTGGAGAAACCCTTGGGCTTTTACGAATCCCGCCTGGCCGTGACCCTGATCTTCTTCCTCGAACTCTATTCGAGAGACAACGATCTTGGAATCGTCCTCGGCGAGGCTGGCTTGATGCGCGTTGAGCCAAAACAGGTGCGGATCCCCGATGTGGCGTTCTACTCCTGGGAGCAATTCCCCGGACGCATTCTCCCTCTCGGATCTATCCTGGATCGCGTGCCGGACCTGGCTGTCGAGATTCTGAGTCCGTCGAACACGAAGAAGGAGATGGCTCGCAAGCGCAAGGAGTATTTCCTCGGCGGCTGCACCCTTGTGTGGGAAGTCGATCCGCTCAAGAGGACCGTCCGCGTCTTTACCTCGCCGGACGAATCGACGTTGGTTCGCGAGAAGGGGACCCTTGACGGCGGCACCGTGCTGCCCGGCTTCACGCTGCGCGTGGCCCAGTGGTTCGAGGAGGCTGGTCAGCGCGCCTCCGAAGAATAACGCTATTTCCCTGCCGGGGTTCTCTCCCGAGCCTCCTGAACGAGATTCAGGAAAGGAACCGTCATGTCGCGTTTCAACACCTTCGACGAGTTGATGGACCGCATCGGCGACATTCCGCTGTCGCGCATTCGTCTCCAGCCTCCGCCAGGAACCGCGACGGAAGAGGACGTCATTCGCGCCGAGGGGCGTTTCAACCGCCTGTGCGAACTGGTCGATGGCACCCTGGTGGAGAAACCCTTGGGCTTTTACGAATCCCGCCTGGCGGTGACCCTGATCTTCTTCCTCGAGCTCTATTCGAGAGACAACGATCTTGGAATCGTCCTCGGCGAGGCTGGCTTGATGCGCGTTGAGCCGAAACAGGTGCGGATCCCCGATGTGGCGTTCTACTCCTGGGAGCAATTCCCAGGGCGCATTCTCCCTCCCGGATCGATTCTGGATCGCGTGCCGGACCTTGCCATCGAGATTCTCAGCGCTTCTAACACGAAGAAGGAGATGGCCCGCAAGCGCAAGGAGTATTTCCTCGGCGGCTGCACCCTTGTCTGGGAAGTCGATCCGCTCAAGAGGACCGTCCGTGTCTACACCTCGCCGGACGAATCGACGCTGGTTCGCGAGAAGGGGACCCTGGAGGGTGGTACGGTGTTGCCCGGCTTCACTCTCCCCGTAGCCGACTGGTTCAAGCAAGCAGGTCAGCACGGCTCCGAAGAGTGAAACTATTTTCCTGCCGCGGTGTTCACTCCTGTTGATACTTTCTCTCAGTATTGACGGAGTGAACGTGATGCCTCGCTTGACTCGGTGCCTCCTGTCTCTGTTATTCGCCGGGATGGTGGGGCTGGTTTCAGCCGAGCCTCCAAAGACGGAGACGCCCGCCGGGCCGGACCTCTCGGAGTTCAAGACCGTCGAGACGGCTGCGAAAACGGCGATTCAGAAAACTACCCTCCCCGAAACGACGGCGACGCAGCCCGGCTATCTCGGCATTCACGTCGAGAAGAACGCGGCCGGTCAACTCGCCCTCGTCCAGGTCGAACCGGAGTCACCGGCGGCGAAGGTGGGACTCCAAACGGGTGACCTGCTGCGCGAGTTCAACGGCAAGACCGTTCCCGATATCGATCACCTCCGCGACCTGCTTCGCGCCGGTACCCCAGGCGAGAAGGTCAAAGTGGTCGTCGCTCGCAAGGACAAACCGTTGACGGTCGAGGCGACGCTCGCTCCGGTCAGTTCGCCGCTCGCGGACACGGGCAGGGGCGGCCGGGCGCTTCTTGGCGTTCAGGTCGAGGACGACAAGGCCGGCGTCAAGATCACGTCGATTACCCCGGACTCGGCAGCCTCGAAGGCGGGCCTGAAGACTGGCGACGTCATCGTCAAACTGGCTGACAAGGAGGTGCAGAACGTCGAGGCGTTCCGCGAGATGCTCGGCGAGCGCAAGCCGGGCGACGATCTCACCATGACGATCAAGCGTGACGGCAAGGGCCAATCGGTCAAGGCGAAACTCGGCGGCGAAACGGGCCGTGAGGGACGCCCCGAAGGCTGGGACACCCGCCGCACCGGCGCCTGGACGAAAGACGTCTATCATTTGGCGGTCATTCCCATCGAGTTTCCCGACGTGAAGCCAAACGCCAACGTCACGCCGAAGGACTGGGAGAAGGCGCTCTTCAGCAAGGGCGTCTACACCGAGAAGAGCGCGACGGGCCAGAAGGTCCACGGCAGCATGAACGATTACTACCATGAGATTTCCTGCGGCAAGTTCCGTGTCGAGGGCAAGGTCTTCCCGGCCGTCCCTGTCAAGAACAAGCGCGATACCTATGGCACGTCGGGATCGACCAAGACGGCCCTGCTGACGGAGGCAGTCGATAAGCTGCTGGAGCGCGACGGCAAGGAGGTCCTGAAGGATTACGATGGGGTCTTCTTCCTCTATGCAGGCAAGCGAGCGCAGACGCAGCGCGGCGGGCTGTACTGGCCGCATCGGTCGAACTTCCGCCACAATGGCAAGAACTGGGCGTACTTCATCTGTCCCGAGGGCGGCGACCGGATGGACTCGATCAGCGTCGTCGCGCACGAGTTCGGCCACATGCTCGGCCTGCCGGACCTGTATGCACGTTCGGAGCGTCCCGGCGAGGAAGGGGTCGGCGTCTGGTGTACGATGTCAACGGGGCATGGCCGGGACGGCAAGCCGCTGCATTTCTCGGCCTGGTGCAAGGAGCAACTCAACTGGGTGAAGCCGGCTATCATCGACCCACGCATCAAGCAGAAGCTGATCCTGTCG
>JBBRIK010000071.1:0-10573 GCA_038221045.1 Gemmatales bacterium | reverse complement strand
CGCTCTGCGTGGGAACGGCTTCTTCGACGCTCTGCGTCGTCTTACGAACAGAGACGCGGGAGCCTCTTCCGATCGGACGCGACGCAGCGTCTCCCGAACAAAGACGACGCAGAGCGTCGAAGAGTACGTTCCCACGCAGAGCGTGGGAACGAGGGCCGCGGCAAATCACACCAGAAGCGGCGACAGCACTTTTGCGTCGTAGACGTCGGTCAAACGTTCGTCGCGGCCGTGGAACGGATACGACACCTTGCGATGATCGAGTCCGAGCAGGTGAAGGATCGTGGCGTGGAGGTCGGCCACCATGACGCGATTCTCGATGGCGTGATAGCCCAACTCGTCGGTCGCTCCATAGGCTTGCCCGCCCTTGACGCCGCCGCCAGCGAGCCAGAGGCTGAAGCCCTGCTTGTGATGATCGCGGCCCTCGCCGCTCTGGCTGACAGGCGTTCGTCCGAACTCGCCGCCCCAGACGACGAGAACATTGTCGAGCAGGCCGCGCTGCTTCAGGTCACGCAGCAGCCCCGCGATGGGCTTGTCCGTCTGAGCGCAACAGTTCTTCGTCCCCTCGGCGTTCTTCGAGTGCGTGTCCCAGATCTGCCCCTCGACGAAAATCTGCACGAAGCGAACGCCTCGTTCCACGAGCCGGCGAGCGATCAGACAGCGGCGCGCGTAGCTGTCGGTCTTCGGCTCGCCGATGCCGTACAGCTTGTGCGTCTGCGGCGTCTCGCGGTTGAGGTCGAGCGCTTCGGCGGCGTGCAACTGCATGCGCGCCGCCATCTCATAACTGGCGATGCGAGCCTCCAGTTCGCCGGAAATGCCGGGATTTCTCTCCTGATGGTCGGCGTTCAACTCGCGCAGCAAATCGCGTCGCAGGAGTTGCGTCTTCGGTGAGACGGGCGAGGACGGCTGCAAGTAAAGGACGGGCGTGCCGGAGTGGCGGAAGTGAACGCCCTGGTAACGCGGCGGCAGGAAGCCGCTCGACCAGTTGCGCGTGCCATCGGTGGGCAGCGAGCCATCGTTGCGCAGGACGACGTAAGCGGGCAGGTTCTGGTTCTCAGCGCCGAGGGCGTAGTTGACCCAGGCGCCGAGCGTGGGCCGTCCGGTGACGATGCGTCCGCCGTGCATCATCCACAGGGCTTGCTCATGATTATTATGCTCGGTGTACATCGAGCGGACGACGGCGATATCATCGGCGCAGGCCGCCGTGTGCGGCACGATCTCGGAGTATTCGACGCCGCACTGCCCGGCCGGCTTGAACTTGAAGGGCGAGCCGAGGAGGTTGCCGTGAGCGCTGATCTTCACGAGGTCGGTGAAGTATTTCGGCATCGGCTGGCCGTTGCGGCGATTCAGTTCCGGCTTCGGATCGAGGATGTCCATGTGGCTCGGTCCGCCATGCTGAAATAGCTGGATGACGGCTCGCGCCTTGGCCGGGAAGTGCCGTTGGGGTTTCGGAGCGTCTGCCGAGGCGGCCCGAGCCTGTTCGTTGGCGAGGAGTGCGCCAAGCGCAAGACCGGCAAAACCTGTCGCCGAACGTGAGAACCATTCGCGCCGGCTCAGATCGTTCAGAAGGCTCTGGGATTGCGTCGTCAGGTGCATCTTCAGTCCTGCGTGGAGGAGGCGACCGTACTTTTTTACAAGACACGATGCGGCCGGCAATCGCGTCGCGGTATCGAATGGCACCTTCTCTGGTTAGCCGCGACGCGGAGTCTTCGGAGCGGAGCGTGTACTGCGTAGAAGCAGCACGCGCTCCGCTCGAAGACTCGCGTCGCGGCTAACCACTGTGCCAGCCTGCGCCGCGTCATTTAAATCGCGTCGAGAACACTCCTGCCGATTTCACTGTACCCCGAATATGGCTGCGGCGCGCTTCCGAATTTCCTCGAATGCCACGACTTTCATGGCTGTCCCAGTCCCGCAGAGGCAACCAGCGCTGCTCCCCAGGCCGCCTCCTCGCGATGACGGGGGAAGATCAGAGGCAGACCGAACGTCTCGCTCACGATCCTCGCCAGCAGCGGGTTCTCACGCAGCCCGTTGCCCGCGCCAATCAGCCGGCTCGCTCCCTGACCCATCCGCGCGTAGCCAGTGCGAAACGCCCGCGCCATCCCCTCCAGCAGCGCGCGCGTCATGAAGGCCGGCGTGAAGTTGTCGAGGGACACGCCGCTCCAGGATGCCCGCAATTCCGGGGAGGCACGCGTGCCGTTGAAGAATGGCTCGCACACCACTTCACCCGCTCCCGAAGGGCTCTCCTCGGCAAGTCGATTCATGAGTGCATAGAGCGGCTCGCCGGACCCGACGCCGAAGAACGCTTCTCCGACCTGGCGAAAAAAACGCTCCAGGGCCGCATACGATGCTCCGCCACACAGGCCGGCCGAGACGAGCAGATAGCCGCCACGAGGAAACGGCCTCGTCTCCAGCATGGGATCGAACCCGAAACCCTCGCTGAAGGCGGCCACCTGGCCTCCCGTGCCGACATTGACCAGCACCGCTCCCGCCGGATCGCCGACTGCGCCGACAAAACTCGCCTGATTGTCGCCGATGCCCACGCAGACGGGTAGACCGCTCGGCAGACCCGTCGCGCTTGCCATTTCCGGCGTCAGCCCGCCGATCACCTCGCCGGAGGGCCGAACTTCGGGAAAGAGCGCGGCAGGGAGGTCGAGAGCGGCAAGGAGGTCCACGTCCCAGGCGTTGTTCGTCACGTCGAGCAGACCGCTGCTGGCCGCGCAGGTCGGATCGGTCACGGGGGTTTGTCCCGTCATCAGAGCGGCGAAATAGTCCATTAGGAAGCAGGCCAGGCTTCGAGCCGGCAGCAAGCCGTGCCGCTTCATCCAGAAGAGAGTGGGTCCCATGTAGCCGGCGGCGAGCCGGCATCCCGTTCGCCGTGGCCTCTCAGGACCGGCGCGATGAAGCACCTCCGGGACGAGAGAGGCGGCGCGTCTGTCCTGCCAGTTGATGAAATCCGTCAGCGGAGTCCCCGCAGCATCGACGAGAAGAGTACCATGCTGCTGCCCCGTGATGCCGATTCCGGACACGTCGCCGAGGCGTTCGTGAAGCTGCCCGGCCACGTCGCGCAGACAGCCACAGCCGGACTCGGCGATGCGGCGAGCGTCCCATTCGCTGTAGCCAAGCGCCTTGTCGGCGGCGGAGGTCGTCTCGGCCTGGTTCAACGTCGTCGAGGAGGCCAGGAGATCGCCGTTGGCCATGTCGAGGGCCAGTGCGGTGATCTTCGTCGTGCCGAGATCGACGCCGAGAACGATGGACATGGTAGCGCGTCCGGGAGTGCGTTCGATGTGGATACCGATAGGGGCTAAAGGGATGGCAGTCAACAGGCTCGCGGAGAGCGGGACCTGGCGAAGCGGAGGGGAGTGCCGGACTTACGCCCTCACGGCCACGACAATGCGCGGCCAACTCGGGAATATGGTTGCGGTCCGCGATGGCAATGCTCGATAATCGCGGGTTAGTCCGCCTGGGCGGATCGCCCTGCTGCACAGCTTCTCCGCACATCCGGTACTCTCGGGCGGTTGGTGAGCGGAACAGGTCGATGCCTTGATGGTGACCACAGAGCGACAGCGGTCGGGCGAGGTCGGCGTGGTTCCTCTTCGACGGGGAGGATGTGGAGCCATGAATGAGGCCGGTGAACGCAAGCTGCTGGAACTCCTGATCTTTGAAGTCGGAGGACATCGCTACGGGCTTGCCGCCTCCGACGTCCGCGAGATCGTCCGCGCGGTCCCGCCGATACCGCTGTCGAGCGCGCCTGCCGTCATCGAAGGCGTAATCAACCTGCGCGGAAGCGTCGTTCCGGTGATCGATCTGGGGCGGCGTTTCCATCTCTCGGCCAGGGCGCTCGAACACACCGATCATCTCGTTATCGCCCAGGTGCAAGGCCGTCTGATTGCCCTGCGCGTCGATCGCGCCCTTGATCTCGTCCGGCTGGGAACGGCCGACGTGGATTCCCTCCAGGGCGTCGGCTCTGGTAGGGATGCGGTCACACGGATCGCCAAACTTCCGAAGGATCTCGTCCTCATCCAGGACCTTCGCGCCTTGCTGTCGGAAGCGGAGTCCGCCGCCCTACAGAACGCCCTTCCAGCAGAGGAAGGAGCGAGGCCATGAGCTGGACTCACCCGACCTACGAGGCGGTAATCCGCCTGCTCGGCGAGCGTACCGGACTCAGTTTTCCGGCGCAGCGTCACGATAGTGCCGAGCAGGGCATCCGCCGGGCCATGACTCATGCGGGCGTCGCGGACCTGGATCGCTACCGTACCCTCCTCGAAAGCGACGACGACGCACTCGATCATCTCATCGTCGAGTTGACCATCGGCGAGACGTACTTCTTTCGCGAACCGGCCCAGTTCGAGTTCATTCGCGGCGAGGTACTGCCCGAACTCCAGCGGCGTCGCGGTCACGAGCATGGAATCCGTGCCTGGAGCGCCGCCTGCGCCTCGGGAGAGGAGGCATACTCGCTGGCCATCGTCTTCAAGGAAGCGGGCCTTGCGGGTCAGGCCTATCTCCTGGCGACCGACATCTCACGCGAGGCGCTGGCGAAGGCGCATCGGGCCATCTACAGCAACTGGTCGTTGAGGGGGGAGGGAGCGACCCGCGCCACTCCGTACCTGAGCAAGCGCGGCAACCTCCACGAACTTGCAGACGGCATCCGTCGCAGCGTCACGTTCGAGTATCTGAACCTGGCGCTCGACGTCTCCCCCTCGTTCGTGACGGGCGCCTGGGGCATGGACCTCATTTTGTGCCGGAACGTCCTCATTTACTTCGACCGCGACACGGTGCGGAAAGTGGCGCGTCGCCTGTACGAGTCGCTCGCTCCAGGCGGCTGGCTTCTGACTGCCTCCTCGGACCCGCCGCTGGGCGAGGACGCATCGTTTGAAACTGTGGTGACGGATGTGGGAGTGTTTTACCGGCGGCCTTTTTCTCTCGACAAGGAGACAGGTTTCAGACAAGGAGACAAGGAGACAACAGAAGGCGAGGCAAAGGGGGACATCATCCCGCAACGCGAACCAGCTTCTGTCTCCTTGTCTCCTTGTCTCCCTGACTCCTTGTCTCCGACAGCGTCAACGAGAAAAGCGGAGAGCAATCCCCACGAGGAAGCTCAGGAAGCGTTCGCGCGGGGCGATTATGGCCGGGCCGCCGAACTGACTCGTAGCCTGACGCAGGACGTCCTCAGCGGCATCCTGCATGTGCGAGCGCTCGCCAACCTGAAGACGAGCCAGGCCGAACACGCCTGCGCCGAGGCAGCGGCGCGGCATCCACTCTCCGCGGAGGTTCACTATCTGCACGCCGTCCTGCTGCTCGAACTTGGGCGCGACGAGGAAGCGGCACGGGCGGCGCGACGAGTGGTCTACCTCGATCGGTCGCTGGCAATCGGTCATTTCACCCTTGGCTCGATTCTGCGGCATCACGGCGACCTCGCGGGAGCGCGGCGCGCCTATCGAAATGCTCACGACCTCTGCCTGGGGCGGCCCTCGGACGAAATCGTTCCCCTCTCGGACGGAGAGCAAGCCGGACGGCTGGCCCGCGCGGCGGCGGCTCAACTCGCGATCCTTGACTCCTCTCGGGAGGTTTCATCATGAAAAGCCGGCGCCGAACTTCCACCGGCGGCATCGACTGGGAGCAAATCATAACGCCCCTGGAACGTTTGCGAGCGCTCCTTGCCCGCCGAACTCCCACCAAGCCCATTGACTGGAAGGAAGTCCACGAACGCCTGGAGCGAGCGCGGATCGCGACGGAAGAATCGCTGTGCCTGTCTCCCGAGAAGGCTAGGAAGGTGATGGAGGAGCGCGCGGATGAGCTGGCGAAGGTGCCGGTCCGAGCGCCTCACGCCACCGAAATCCTCGAACTGGTGAGCTTCAGTCTGGCGAACGAGCACTACGCCATCGAGACGCGCTACGTCCGCGAGGTGGTGCGCTTCACCGACTTCACGCCGATCCCTGGAGCGCCGGACTTCCTGGTTGGGTTGCTCAATCTGCGCGGCGACATCCTCGCTGTCTTCGACCTGCGCAAGTTCTTCGGCGTCGTTGACAAGGGAGTGACCGATCTCTCTCGCGTCATCGCCATCGGAGGCGAGCGGGTCGAGTTCGGCATCCTCGCCGATGTGGTGTTCGAGGTGATGACCGTCCGCATCGGGGAAGTATTCGAGCCGCCCGGTTCGGTCGCGGGCATTGGCCGGGAATATCTGCGCGGAGTGACTCGCGAGGCGTTGATCGTACTCGATGGAGGCGTCTTGCTTCAGGCTGCTCGCTTTTTCATTGATCAGGCCGACGAATCGGGCGGGTAAAGACCATTGTCTCTCAGCAAGCGAGGAACCGCATGTCCCAGCAAATCCCCTGGAGAAGAACGCTCGGCGCCAAGCTCGGCAGCATCGCTTTCGTTCTCGTGACGCTGGCACTGCTGCTCGTCGTGGGCAACCTCTACACGCTGTCCTCCGTGCGTGGGGACGCCGCTTCACTGGCCCTCTTTGCCAGGGGCCGGATGAAGTGTTACCAGATCCTCTACCTCAGCAACAGCCTCTTCGATGAGAAAGGCGAGGAAGGACGAAAGCAGATAGTGGCCGACTTACGCGGTGCGATCGATGAAATGGACCAGAGGTTCGAGACTCTGGTTCGCGGCGACGGCGGCCGTATCCCGGCCATGACCGATGCAGAGATCCTCGCCGGCATCCACAAACGTCAGGAGATCTGGCGCAAGGAGATCAAACGCGATCTGGAAAACCTCATCAGCCGGGGCGTGGAACGCAAAGAGGGAGTGTTCCCCCCGCATCCGGATGCGGAACGGTCTCTCGCGGTGCTTGCCATCTCGGTCAGATCCTGGTTGACGGACCTGGAAACCGGCGTCGGTCAGTATCAGGAGATGGTGCATCAAAAGGTCAATCACTTCCAGCTCTTCCTCTACCTGTTCGCCGCTCTCGTGTTCGTGATTCTGGGTGTGGTGCTGTGGATCACGCGCGGAATCGGGCAGCGCACCCGCTCGCTGGCGAACACGGCGGATCGCATCGCGGGCGGGGAATTGACACTCAGCACCGACGTCAGCGGTAGTGATGAACTTGCCGCCCTCGGCAGCGCCTTCAACTCGATGACCGCCAACCTCCGCTCCACGATCGAAACGGAGAAGAAGCGGCGAGCGCGGATCGAGAAACTGCTGGATAGCATTCGCGAGGCGGCCAACCGTCTCTCCTCAGTCGGCGCGGAGATCCTGGCGAGTACCTCGCAGCAGGCCGCCGGCGCCCAGGAACAGGCCGCCGCCGTCTCCGAGACCGTCGCCACCGTCGATGAGGTGATGCAAACCTCCGAACACGGCGCGCACCGGGCCCGGAGCGTCGGCGAGGCAGTAGGCCGGACGCAGGAGATCGGCTTGTCCGGCCGCAAGACGGTCGAAGAGTCGATCGCGGCTCTCGGCTCAGTCAAGGAGCAGGTGGAGTCCACGGCGGAGAACATCCTCGCCCTGGCCGAACAGGCGCAGGCGATCGGCGACATCATCGCCACCGTCAACGATATCGCCGAACAGACCAACTTGCTCGCCCTCAATGCCGCCATCGAGGCGTCGCGCGCGGGCGAACACGGCAAGGGATTCTCCGTCGTGGCCGGCGAAGTGAAGGCGTTGGCGGATCAGTCGAAGAAGGCGACGGCGCAGGTGCGGCAGATCCTGGGAGAGATCCAGAAGGCGACCAACACGGCCGTGCTTTCGACGGAGGAAGTGACCAAGGGAGTGGCGACGGCGACGAAGGTGGCGGACCAGGCGGGCCAGACGATCAAGGCGTTGGCGGAGACGCTGGCGGAGGCGGCGCAGGCGGCGACGCAGATTGTGGCGTCGGCGGGCCAGCAGGCGACGGGCATGGGCCAGATCCATCAGGCGATGAAGAACATCGATCAGGTGGCGAGGCAGAACCTGGTGGCGATGCGGCAGGCGGAACAAGCAGCACAGAACCTCAACGCCCTCGGGTCGGAACTTGCGAAACTCGTTGGACAGTGAAAGGGGAATCGCGTGGACAAGGACAAACTTATCAAGCGGCTCATGACGACGTTCCTTGAAGAACTCGAAGAGCACGTCAGCGCGCTCAACCGCGACCTGCTGTCTCTGGAGAAGGAAACCGACGGCAGGAAGCGGGTGGAACTGCTTCAGACGCTCTTTCGGACGGCGCACAGTCTGAAGGGCGCGTCGCGCTCCGTGAACGTGAGCCTGATCGAGAGAGCGTGCCATCAACTGGAAGACATCCTGTCGGCCGCGCGCGACGGGATCCTGTCGCTGGCTGCCGACCTCTATTCGCTGCTCTTCGCCACCGCCGACGGCATCGAGGAAGCTGGCATGCGGCTGCGCGAGCAGCAGGACCTCAGCGGCGCTCCCCTGGCGGACGTGCTGCCGCGTCTCGAGGCCGCTGCCCTTGTCTCCTCATCGTTCTCGCCTCCCCCAGGACAAGGAGACCAGTCGCAGACAGGGAGACCGATCGCAGACAAGGAGACAAGGAGACCGATCGCAGACTGGGAGACAAGGAGACAGGGAGACAAGGAGACAAGAGAGCTTGATGGGATAGGAGCGAGTTCTCCGGACAGTGATAGCGATCCGGCTTCTATCTCCTTGTCTCCCAGTCTCCTTGTCTCCCAGTCTGCGACAAGTCGCCCTGTCTCCTTGTCTCCAGCGCCGCTGAGGACGATGGAAACGATGGCTGGCGAACCGGCAGGAGGAGGCAGCGTTCGCGTCGCGGCCGAGAAGCTGGATGCGTTCCTCGCCCGCAACGGCGAATTGCTCGTGGCCCGGCGACGCGTTCAGTTGCGCGCGGAGGACCTGAGGCTTCTGCGCGACTTTGTCGGACACTGGTCGGCCGAGTGGCGAACCGTCGAGAAGACCCTGGGGAAATGGCTGGGACGACAAGGATCATCATCAGAGGGTTCCCCCGACTTCGCTGAGACGGCCGACGGCGCAGCGCTTCCGCGGCTGCCTCACCGCGTGGCGGCGACCTTGAGTCACACCGGAGAGCACCTGCGGCGGCTGGAGAAAGACCTGGACCGCCTGTCCTCGACCATGGCCGGAGATCATCGCCAGCTCAAGCAGGCGGCCGACTCCCTGGACGACGAACTGCGCCGCGTTCGCATGCTCCCTTTCGCCGAGGCCTGTCAGGGACTGGATCGCACTGTGCGCGACCTCGCCCAGGCTGGGGGCAAGGAAGTAGAACTTTTCGTCGAGGGCGGAGCCGTAGAACTGGATCGTTCGGTCCTCGAAGGATTGAAGGATCCACTTCGCCATCTGGTCCGCAATGCCGTGGACCACGGGACCGAATCGCCGAACGAACGCCGTCGCGCGGGCAAACTCGCCGAGGCACGGATCACCGTGACAGCGGTGTTCCGCGGCGCTCAGGTCGAGGTGAGCGTGGCCGACGACGGCCGAGGGATCGATCTGGAGGGGCTGCGCCAACAACTGCGCCGCAAGGGTTTGCCCGAGCCCTCGGACGAACGCGAACTGGCGCGTTCGATCTTCCTTCCCGGTCTATCCACGTCGCGCCTCATTACCGACATCTCCGGACGCGGGGTGGGTCTCGACGTCGTCAAGAGCCGGGTCGAGGCGCTGCACGGGACGGTCGATCTGGCGTTCACGCCCGGCAAGGGAACGCGCTTCACGCTGGCGGTCCCTCTCACGCTGACCACTTTGCGGGCGCTGCTTCTGGAAGCGGGCGGCCAGACCTTCGCTCTGGCCGGCACGAACGTTCGGAAACTCGTCCGCATCGGTCCCGACGACCTCGTCTCCGTCGCAGGGCAAGCGATGCTATCGCTCGGAGGAACTCCTCTACCCGTCGCCTCTCTTTCGCAGACGCTGGGCCTGCGGGCGGCCGATTTGCCGGGCGCGGGAGGCAAGAAACTCGCCGTCGTCGTCGCGGCGGGCGAGAAGCAGATGGCCTTCGTCGTCGATGAATTGCTCGCCGAGCAGGAAATCGTCATCAAGAACCTCGGAACGCGCATCCGGCGAGTGCGCCAGATCTCTGGAGCAACCATCCTTCCCTCGGGGCGGATCGCCCTGGTCCTCAACGCGGCGAACCTTATTCGCAGCGCGCTCGGCCGGACGTCGGCTGCGGTCCTCCCCGTCGTCGCAAGCACGGCAACGGCAGAAACGAAGAAACGCATCCTCGTCGCCGACGACTCGGTGACGACGCGCACTCTGGAGAAGAGCATCCTGGAGGCGGCGGGGTATGACGTGATCGCCGCCGCCGACGGGGCAGCCGCGTGGCAACTGCTGCACGAACGCGGAGCCGACCTGCTCGTCACCGACCTCGACATGCCGAGAATGGATGGTTTTGCGCTCGCCGAGGCGGTCCGCGGCTCCAAGCGCTTCGGCGGGTTGCCGATCATCCTCGTTACAGCTCGCGAATCTGAGCAGGACAAGGCTCGGGGAGTTGAAGTCGGCGCGGACGCCTATCTTATCAAGAGCGCCTTCGACCAGAAGAACCTGCTCGAAACGGTCGCTCAGTTATTGTGAAAGTTGCCAGTAGTCAGTCTTTTGTCAGTTGCCAGTTGTCAGTTGTCAGTTGTGAGTTTCCAGTTGCCAGTTTTAAGTTGTGTATGAAAACAGCAGTCAGCGCGAAGCGCAA
>JBBRIK010000070.1:0-10599 GCA_038221045.1 Gemmatales bacterium | reverse complement strand
CGGCGCGGAACCTCTTCACCCGTCCTTCGGTAGCCTACGGCAAGCCCGATGCGCGCGAGAGCAAGGCCGACGCGGCCGCGACGGCGGACATCGTGGAGCTGCACGTTCAGTACCTCCGCCAGAAGCTGAATCAGATCAACGCCTCGGAAAAAATGCTCGTGGAGTTGTACGAGGGCGAACAAACCGAGGTCCGCAAGTTGACGAAGTATGAGATTCAGGACGAGGCATTCCGGACGGACATTGCCCGGACGCAGCAGATCTACGATGGGATCGTCAAGCGGCTTCAGGAAGTGAGCCTGGCCAAGGACGTCGGGGGCTACGATGCCCGGACGATCGCGCCGCCGGCCTTGGGCCGCAAGGTCGCCCCGCGAATGCTGCTGGTGTTCCCGGCCGCGTTCCTTCTGGGACTGCTGAGCGGTTTGGCTCTGGCATACCTGGCCGAGATGACGGACAAGAGTTTCCGGACGGTGGATGAGGTTCGTCAGCGGCTCGGCCTGCCCCTGGTCGGTTACGTACCGCTGATGACGCCGGACGCCGAGGCCCAGCGGCAGGTCAAGGCGGGCGTCCTCACCCTCGATCCGATGCTCTGCACGGTTCACAGGCCCAAGTCGGTCGAGGCGGAGGCTTATCGGGGCATCCGTACGGCCCTGTATTTCAGCACCCAGGGCGAGGGGCACAAGGTCATCCAGGTGACAAGCCCGAACACGGGCGACGGCAAGAGTACGACGACGGCCAACCTAGCCGTGTCGATCGCCCAGTCGGGCAAGCGAGTCATCCTGGTCGAGGGGGATTTGCGCAAGCCCAGGGTCCACAAGATCTTTGGGATCTCTGCGGGGGTAGGCCTCGTCTCGGTCCTCGCGGGAGAGGTGGAACTGGCGGAGGCCACTCAGGAGAGCGGCGTCCCCAATCTCTGGCTGTTGCCGTGTGGGCCGCTGCCCCCCAACCCGGCGGAGGTGCTTACCTCGCCCCGGTTCCAGGAGTTTCTCGAGACGATCCGCGAGCAATACGACTTCGTGATCGTGGACACTCCGCCCCTGCTGGCGGTCACCGACCCCAGCGTGGTGGCGGCTCGAGTCGATGGCGTCCTGCTGACCCTGCGGCTGAGCAAAAACGGCCGGCCTCAGGCCGAGCGGGCGCGAGAAGTCCTGGCGAGCATGGGAGCGACGGTGCTGGGCGTGATCGTCAACGGCGTCGATCGGCGGACTGCCCCTGGCCAGTACGGTTACGCCTACGGCTATTCCACCGACTACCACGACGATGCAGACAGCCGGAACGAGGAAGCGCTGGTCTCCAGCGGAAGGGGGGCGGCATGATCCCTCTGGTGGACCTGCACTGTCACCTTCTGGGCGGCCTGGATGATGGGCCGCGCACCGAGGACGAGGCACTCCAGATGTGCCGTATGGCCTGTGAGGATGGAACGCAACTGTCGGTCGCTCTCGCCCACCAGAACGAGCACTACCCGGCAGTCACGCCCGCATTGATTCGCGAGGCAGCCGAGCGACTGGCCAAGCGACTCGTGGAGGAAAACATTCCCATGACGGTCTTCCCCTGCGCCGAGGTGATGGTTCACCCGGAGGTCGATGCTTCGTGGCGCAACGGCGACCTCGTGAGTGTTGCCGACCGCGGGAAATACCTCTTGATCGAGATGCCGGACGGGCAATTCGTCGAGTTGGGTGAGACGGCCGCACGGTTGCGGCGCGACGGAGTCCGCCCGATCCTGGCCCACCCGGAGCGACATCCGGAGTTCCTGCAGGACGAGGGGCGCATCGAGGAATTGATCCGGGCGGGGTGTCTGGTGCAGGTCTCCGCTCGCAGCGTGACGCACCCGTCGAGCCGGCGCGACGAACGGGCCTTGCGCGACTGGTTCAAGCGCGGGGTCGTCCACGTCCTCGGCTCGGATGGTCACTCGCCCACCCGCAGGCGACCGAAGATGGGCGATGCATACGAACAGATTCGCCACTGGGTCGGCGACGCCATCGCGGATCGCGTGTGCAGCACGAATGGGACGGCGATCTTGCACGGGCTGGCTTTGCGCACGGCCGAGCCAGCCCGTGTTCGACTCGGCTGGCTGCCTCGCCTATGGTGAGGGACTTCAAAGGCTCAGAGATGCAAGAACCGTAGGCCGGATCAAGCTCGTATCGGATCGGTCTAACAGAGAGAGGGCGTTGTTTTGCACGCGCTACAGTCCAGAAGAATGGGATTTCTGCAGAACTTGCAAAGCTCGCCGCTCCGGCAGCGCTTGCTCTCGGCCGCCTTCTGGACTCTGCTTGGCAGCGCCATTTCCCGGGCGTTGCCGCCCATTTGCATGATTTTCGTGGCGCGTCTGCTCGGCAGTGAACGCTACGGCGAACTGGGGATCGTCCAGGTGACCGTGAACACATTCGAGGTGTTCGCCAGCTTCGGGATGGGGATGACGGCGTGCAAGTACGTTGCCGAGTTTCGACAGCGGGACCCGAGGCGGGCAGGGGGGGTCATCGTTCTGTCGGGCCTCATTTCCGTGGGGACGGCGACCCTCCTGGCCGCGACGCTCTTCCTGGCCGCGCCCTGGCTGGCTCGGGAAGTTCTCTCGGCTCCCCGCCTCGAGTGGGACCTCCGCATCTCTTCGGGCTGGTTGTTCGTCATGGGATTGAGCAGCGCCCAAATGGGTGTTCTGACAGGCTTCGAGGCTTTCAGGACCGTTGCGAGGCTGAACCTGCTGACCGGCCTGGCAGCGTTCCCCTTCACCCTCGGGGGCTGCTACCTGGGAGGAGTCCGGGGCGGAGTGTATGGCCTGAGCGCCCTGGCGCTGCTTGGCTGGGTCGCGGGTTGCCTGGCCGTGCGTGCGGAAATCCGTAAAGCCGCCATACCTATCACCATTCAAGCCGCGCGCGAGCAGTGGCGGGTCGTCTTCCTCTACAGTCTGCCGTGGGCCCTCTCCTCGATGATGATACTTCCCGTGCTTTGGTGGAGTTCCGCGCTGCTCGCCAATCGGCCGGGGGGATACGCGCAACTGGGAGGATTTAATGCCGCGAACCAGTGGCTGCTCGCCCTCGCCGCCTTCCCCGCGCTGGTCGGGCGTGCGATCTTCCCGATGCTCAGCGAACGGATCGGGATCAAGGACTGGAGGACGGCGCGCCGGCTGTTCTGGTACGCGGTGCTGGGGAATGCCGCCGTCCTCGTGCCGATTGCGGCCGCCGGGATGATCTTCTCTCGCGAGATCATGGCTGGGTTCTACGGGCAGGAATTCAGCGGCCACTCGCTGACATTGGTCCTTGTGCTCGCGACGGCCTGTTTGAGCATCCTTCAAGGTCCCAGCGGGCAAGTGATGGGCGCGGCCGGCTACATGTGGACCGCCTTCTTCCTGCATGCCCTCTGGGGAATCCTCCAGTGTGTGGGGACCTACTACCTCATCGACGGGGGAGCCGAGGGAGTCGCCTTGGCCCGACTCCTCGCAGGGGCCTGTTATTGTCTGTTCCTGGCCGCCTTTGTGGGACGGATATTGCATCGAAGGGGAAGAGAACTTCGAGAGCGGGCCGCTGCGGCGTGATCCCTGTCAGACCCCGGCCCGCGGCGGCCTCGGAGTTATCCAGCATCGGAGGCGGTGATGATGTTTGTGGGGAAACTGATTAGTCTGCTGGCGCGACGCGCAATCAAGTTGTTCCCATCGACCCGTTGTTACGCGTTGAAAGCCCTCCTGTTGCGCGGCGCGGGTTTCGACGTGAGCCGCACCGCCCGGATTGTTTCCTCGGTCGATGTCGTGGGGCAGTTCCGATTGATCGTGGGTGATGATACTTTCCTGGGACATCAAGTCCTTCTCGTCGGAGGCGAGAGTACCATCCACATCGGCCAACACGTCGATATCGGACCGCGGGTTTGCATCGTCACGGGGACCCACGCGGTCGATATGCACCACGAGCATTCTGCGGGCGTGGGGTACAGCCTCGACGTCCGGATCGAAGACGGGGTGTGGGTGGGCGCCCACTCCACCATTCTTCCCGGCGTGACCATTGGACGGAAGGCGGTCATCGGAGCCGGCAGTGTGGTCAATAAAGACATTCCTCCCTATGTGATGGCGGCGGGCGTCCCTTGCCGACCCATCAAGTGGTGGGATCGCTCGTTGGGACGGTGGAGCGCTGTGGCATGAACGGACAAGGGGAAGGGAAGCCCTGTGCAAGAGCTCCTGGGCGGATAGCAGGACGAGACGGGCCTGCGCCGACGCGGGGAGAATGGCTGGCCGTCGGGGCCCTCCTGGTGGCTTTCGTCATCCCCGTGCTTGGGTGGGGCGGAGACGCTTCTGAATTCCTCGAGCCTGCGGGGAGCGAACAGGGCCGGGAAGAGGAAGGCGGACTCGCGGCGAAAGGGAAGTGGGTGGCCCTCGCGGCATTTGCGATTTTCTGCACGGTCAAACACGGAACCCATATGCGGCGATTGTCCCCTGGTTCCCTCGGCCTCGTCCTGTTCACACTGAGTGCTTCCGTCTCTACACTCGCGAACGCTTACGATCCCATGGACGCTCTCATGCGGTCGCTCTCCTTTGCGCTGCTGTGTGTCATCGCCTGTGTCTGGGGCGTCCCTCTGCACCCGGGTACACGCATTCGTTGCTGGACGACCGCACTGCTGACGGTGAGCATGGGAATAGTCCTGGCGAGCCTGCTACTGCTGGCGAATTCGGAGTCGTTCGCGAACGGCCGGTTTCGCGGGATTACTTGCAACGCGAACACCCTGGCGACGTTCGCGGCCGCCGGGTTTGTGGGGATCCTTGCATACGTCTTCCAAGCCAAAGGGAAGTGGAAACTCGCCTTGCTGTCTCTGGCGGGTGTCTCTCTCCTCTCGCTCGTCCTGACGCAGAGCCGCACCGCTCTGGCTGCCGCGGCTTGTGCGGTCATGATTCTCCTCCTGCGCACTGGGCGATGGCTGACTCTACTGGCCCTCGTTGCCACCGTTGCCCTTATTGTGCTGGGATCGGCCATGCTCGATCTGATGGAGGCAGGCAGTACCAACTTCTCAGCCAGGGATTACTCGTCAGACACTCGCACCTTACTGTGGCAACTCCAAATCGATTCGTGGATGAGTGCTCCTCTGAGCGGACACGGCCTGGAACTTCGCGACGAGTCGGGCACGGGCCGCGTCCATGCCGAGGGTTCGTATTTTGACTTACTGTCCTCCGTGGGCCTCCTTGGGTTCCTGCCGTTCTTTTGGAGCATTGCGCTAGGTTGTTATTCCCTCTTTCGAGCTTCAAGACTCCCTCACACCCCAAAATCCCACTCCTCACTTGTCACCCTTACTTTGGTGACCCTGATCCTCATCAACTCTGTGGGGGAGGCCTATCTCGCTGGGGTGGGCAATGCCCTCGTCATCTACACCTGGGTTATCTGTGGGACCCTCACCAACTACTCTCCGCGTATCGTCCGGCCCCCTCGACCTTATAGACCGCTCAGCCATTTGTTGCACCCGATCCCTGGATAAAGGATCTCCCGATGTGGAAAATTCAACTGTGGACTTGTATCCCGACTCACCACCAGTTCGGATTCTTTGATGCGTTAACGTCCCTCGGCGTCAATCTGCGCGTTTGTTACTTTCAACAAGTAGATGAGGCGCGTCGCAAACTGGGCTGGGGAAACCATCCCGTATTACCGGCCGGCCAATCATTCGTCCCGCAGTCGGCCGATTCGCTGGAGTACGTTCCTGATTGGCGGGAGCGTATCCACGTTATCCCAGGCATCGCTTGTTCGTTCCTTCGGAAGCTCGTGCGGAAACTGTCGTCGTCCGGAGTCCCCTGGGTGCATTGGAGCGAGCGTTCCAGGAGTGGTCTCCGCGCGTGGATCACATACCCGTTCAAACGATGGTACGCTCGGATGATCAACAACCATGCGCTGGGGGCGTTTGGGATCGGGACTCAGGCCATGGAGCAATTCCGGGGCTGGGGAGTGCGGCGAGAAAGACTGGCTATGCTCCCCTACTCTGTCCCTGCATGCGACGGGGCGGCACCGCTCGACCCCTCTTGCGAGGCTTTCTGTTCTGGCAGGAAAGCCTTCCTTTTTCTGGGCAGTCTTTACCCGGTGAAAGGGGTTGACGTTGCCCTCCGAGCCTTTGCCCGCTTGGCCAAGGAAAACTCTGACTGGGTTCTGTTACTCGTCGGGGATGACCGGACCGGCGGGTACTATCAGCGGCTTGCCCACAAACTGGGCATCGGGGACAAGGTTTTGTTCCGGGGAGCCGTTGACTGGTCCCATGTGCCTCGCATTCTCAAGTGCGCGGACGTTCTGGTCCTCCCGAGTCGGGGGAAAGACGGTTGGGCGGTCGTCCTCAATGAGGCGGCTTCCCTCGGACTTGCCCTGATTGCTTCCGACCAGGTTGGGGGAGCCTATCACTTGATCGAACCGGCCGAGAGCGGGTTCCGCGTCAGCGCCGGCAGCGTTAATTCTCTCGCCACGGCCATGGGTGCGTATGTCCGAGATCCAGCGCTGGCTACGTTCCACGGCCAAAGGGCCAGGCGCATCTTCGAGAACTTTACGCCGCAGAGGAATGCGGAGCGGTTCCTCGCAGCTCTCCTGTCCTGGAGCGCCATGCCTGCGCCGGTGCCTAATAAGGGCAGAGACGAGGGTCCGAGTATTTCGCTCCCGCGCGTTCCGCTGCCGCTTCGTCCTACTGCTGCGAGTCTTCCTGGAGGGGAGTGAGAGATGCTGATCGCCATTGATGCCGTGGGCATCCGCGAAGGGGGCGGAGCTGCCGTGCTGGCCGAACTGCTCCACTGGCTGCCCCGAGCCCGGCCGGACTGGCGCTGGCATGTCTTCCTCTTCGAGAAGCGGCTGCGTCAGTTTGAAGACCCCGAAGTGCCGGACAACGTGAGTCTGGAGTTCACGGGCCAGGGCGATAGCGGAGCCGCTCGCCTTATCTGGGCGAATGCCGTGCTTCCGGGTAGGCTGCGCCGGCTGGGCGTCGATCTGCTGTTTTCGCTTGCGAACCTGGGATCGTTCTGGCCGAAAATCACCCAGGTGGTGTACTGTCAGCAACTCCTCGCGCTCGTTCCCGAATCGCGTGCCGCCTATTCACTCCTCCAGCGCTGCCGCCTTCGTCTTCTGGGGCTGTTCGTCCGTCGCGCTGCGAAGGCCAGTGCAGCCACCATCGTCCAGACTGCGGGTATGAAAGAGCAGTTCCTTCGGATTCAACCCCGCCTTGCCGGCAAGGTCCATGTGATCCCGAATGGTTGTCGGACGCCAACCGCTCCAACGGTCCTTCGACCGGAGAAGAAACAGCGGATTGATGCCTGCCCTCGTCCTCGGCTGATCTATCTTTCTGTGCTGCGCCACCACAAGAACCACTTGACATTGCTACACGCCTTTGCCAAGATCGTTCAGACTCAACCGGAAGCTCGCCTCTTGCTCACCGTAGACGAGCAGACGGCTCCCTGTCCGGACACGGCGCTCTTGCTCGTTCAGGTCCGAACTCTGGCGCGCCAACTCGGACTCGCGGAGAGGGTCGTCTGGCTCGGCCAGTTGACGCCCGACGAGGTGGCCTATGCCCTCAGCCAGAGCGATCTCCTGCTGTTCCCTTCCCTCGCCGAATCATTTGGCCTGCCCCTTGCGGAAGCAATGGCCGCCGGCTGTCCGATCGCGGCGGCGGACCTTCCCTACGCCCATGAAGTTGCGGGTCCGGCAGCCGAGTTCTTCAATCCGCATGACGCCCATGCCATCGCTCATTGCATCCTTTCCTTGCTCGCGGACCCTGCCCGGCTCGACAGACTACGACACGCGGGAGCAGAGCGCCGGGAACGCTTCTCCTATGCGAATGTGGCCGGACAAATCGTCCAGGTGCTGGAACAGGCGACCCGGCGTTCCGTGGGTTAACCTCCCAGGCAGTTCAAAGAGGATCCGACATGCACAACAAGGCCGTACTCGAACGGGCACCCCTGCACCCTGCCGTCGCACATCACGAACGTCTGGCTCCCCAGTGGGAAGGCAAGTACCGGAAAACATCGTATCTCAGCCGCGAACGATTGATCCTCTCGCACCTCGAAGGACTCGATCTGAAATCGCGGCGCTGGCTCGATGCCGGCTGTGGGACGGGGAGACTCTCACGCTTGCTTGCCGGCCGGGGCTGTCTCGTCCAGGGAGTCGATGCCTCACCGGCCATGATCGACGTCGCTCGCCGCGAAGCCACAAGCGAACCGAACGCGGGCCATCTTCAGTTTGACGGCATACGGACCATTGAAGATCTCCCTTCCGAGGACGGTTCCTTCGATGGTATTCTTTGCTCCAGCGTTCTCGAATACCTGGAGCGGCCGGAGCGATGCCTCGCCGAGTTTGCCCGCGTCCTGAAAGCAGATGGGACTCTGCTCGTCTCGGTTCCTAACCAGCGCTCGGTGTTGCGAAAATTACTGCGGCTCGCCTATCGCGTGACCGCGACGACAGGCCGCCGGCCCTGGCCTGCCTTCCTCCAGCACTCGAAGAATGAGTACACGCCCAGGGCATTCGCAACACTTCTCGCCCGCTGTGGCTTGCAGTTGGTCCGCGTCACTCCTTTCGGCGGTCCACTGCCTCCCTGGATGCAGCAGTTTCGAGTCGTCGGTCCCCTCCTGCTGGCGCTGGCCGTCAAACGCGATTGTTGAGCGGTTCCTGGTTCCCGCCTCCAACTGAGAGAAGCGATCATGCAACAGGTCATTCAATCCCCTCGAACCGGACGGGTGTGTGTCACGGCCGTGCCGCAGCCCATCGCCCGGCCCGGCCATGTGTTGATTGCCAACGTCTGCTCCGTCATCTCGGCAGGGACGGAGAAGATGGCCCTCGATCTGGGCCGCAAATCGCTCCTCGGCAAGGCACGCGAACGGCCCGACCTCGTCCGCCGCGTGCTGCAGAAGGTCCGCACCGAGGGCCTCTTTCAGACGATCGGCCAGGTACGGCAAAAGCTAGACGAACCCCGCAGTATGGGCTACTCGTCCGCAGGAATCGTCCTCGCTTGCGGGACGGGAGTCCAGGGTCTCAAGCCCGGCGATCGCGTCGCCTCGAATGGCCCTCATGCAGACGTCGTTTGCATCCCGAAACACCTTTGCGCTCGCGCGGCCGACAACGTCCCCTTCGACCAGGCAGCCTTCACTGTGCTGGGGGCAATCGCCCTTCAGGGAGTGCGGCTGGCGCGCATCGGCCTCGGAGACGTCGCCTTCGTCGTCGGCCTCGGATTGGTGGGACAACTCACCGTCGCGCTGCTCAGGGCTGCGGGATGTCGTGTGATTGGGACCGATCCCGATGCGGCCAAGTGCGCATTGGCTGTCCGCATGGGGGCCGAGCAGGCACGTCCCGGCCTGGGTGCCGCCGACGTTCTCGCCTGCACGCGCGGCCTGGGCGCGGACGCCGTATTGATCGCCGCTTCGACGAAGTCGGACGGCCCGGTCGAGCTGGCGGGCGAGGCAGTGCGGCAGAAGGGCCGGGTTGTCGCCGTGGGGGCGGTCGGGTTGAACCTGCCCCGCCGGCCCTACTACTTCAAGGAGGCGGAGTTCGTCGTCTCCTGCTCCTATGGACCGGGCCGCTATGACGCCGAATACGAAGAGCGCGGCCACGACTATCCCGTCGCCCATGTCCGCTGGACCGAGCAGCGCAACATGCAGGCGTTCCTCGACCTGCTCGCCGCCGGCCGGCTCGACCTGACACCGCTTATTACGCATCGCTTCCCCATCGCCGACGCGGAGTCCGCTTACCGCCTCATCGACACAGGAGCGGAACCTTATGTCGGACTGGTGCTGGAGTATCCGCCGGTCGCGGCTCCTGCCTCCTCCACCCGCATCGAGTTGGAAGCGACACCGAGTGCTGGCCGAGTGGGCTTTGGCTGCCTGGGTGCGGGCAACTTCGCCCGAACAGTCTTGCTGCCCGCCATCGAGAAGTCCGGCCTGCTCCATCCCCGTATCCTCTGTTCGGCTGGCGGCCTGTCCGCAGCGCATGGCGGCCGCAAACTTGGCTTCGAGGCCGTCACCGCCGACGAGGACACGGTGTTCGCCGATCTCGCAGTGCAGGCTGTCTTTGTTCTGACTCAGCACCATCAGCACGCTCCTCAGGTCCTCAAGGGGCTGCGCGCCGGCAAGCACGTCTTCGTCGAGAAACCACTGGCCCTCACCACCGAAGAACTGGCGGAGATCGAGGAGACGCTGGCCGAGGCGAGCGGCCCGAAGCCAATCCTCATGGTCGGGTTCAATCGGCGTTTCTCTCCGGCGGCGATCCGCGTGAAACAGTTCTTCGCCGGAGTCGAGACGCCTCTGACGGTCTCCATCCGCTTCAACGCAGGCGAAGTACCGGCCGACCACTGGACGCAGGACGAAGCCGTGGGCGGGGGCCGCATCATCGGCGAGGCGTGTCATGCCTTCGACCTGGCGACCTTTCTCACCGGCTCGCCGCCGGTGAGGGTGTTCGCCGAGTCGATTGGCGGGCCTCATGCTCCCCTCGTTACGGACGATCAGTGCTTTATCACCCTGCGTCACGCCAATGGATCGATTTCCAACATCGGCTACCTGGCTGGCGGTGATCGTTCCTTCCCCAAGGAGCGCGTCGAGGTGCTTGGAGGCGGCCGGCTGGCGGTGATCGACGATTTCCGTGAAGTGGTTACCTCCGTTGGAGGCAGGAAGAAGCGAACGCG
>JBBRIK010000069.1:0-10599 GCA_038221045.1 Gemmatales bacterium | reverse complement strand
GACTTGACGGGGATGAGGTTCGCGGTCGTCGTCTTCGGGTCCAGGCCGCGCACCATCTCGGGCGGCAGGCCGAGGAACTGGACACCACGGTTCATGTCCTGGGCCGTCATGCCCTTGAGGGCGTCGGCGCGGATCGGCAGGCCGAAGTTGACCAGCGCCTGTTCGGCGGTGATGAGCCGGGCCTCCGCCTCGCGGAGGGCGTTCAGGGCCTCCAGGTAGGTGGACTCCGGCACGGAAGTTCCGACAAGCGGCTTGAGGCTCTCCACTCTCTGGGCGCGAAGCGTGACCAGGTTGGCGGCGCTGACCAACTCGGCCTTGGTCTTGCCGACCTCAACCGCATCCACCAGGGCCAGCACCTCGCCCTTGCTCACGGGCTGGCCGAGCTGCTTGTAGACGTGCCAGACTCGGCCCGGAGCGGGCGGCGAGAGGTTGGCCACGAGGGTCTGGTCGTAGGTGATCTCGCCGTTGGCCGTCAACGCCTCGGTGATGAGGGTTTCCTCGACTGGGAGGACATCGACGCCCGCCTTCTTGACGGCCGCCTCGCTGGCGAACTGGATGCGGCGCTGGTGCAGCTTGCACTTGCTGTTGTTGTAGGGGCGGTCGGTGAACTCCAGCGACCGTTTGGCCCGCGCCAGCATCTCGGGCGTGATGGCCGGCACTATCTTCGTCTGAGCGAGTTCGGGGTGTTCAAAGAGGCATTCGTGGACCCCGTGAGTGAGGCACCACTCTGGAGCCTTGCCTCGTGGCATCAGTTTGGCTTTGCACTCAATGCACTCGGAGTCGGGGACGGCGTGTTCTTCGCACCAGTCGTCCTTCTCCTCTTCCGCCTTCCCCGCGAGTTGCGAGAACTTCGGCAGTTTCCAGCCGGTGTGATGGCCCCACCAGCCCACGCCGGCCAGCAGGGCCAGTACGAGCAAGTTGGGAATGGAACCCAGGGCGTTCCCCAGCAGGGATTTCTTCGGGGCGTCAGCCAGCCGAGGTATTACCCTAGGGCGAGGCGTTGGCGGACTCTCAAGGACGCCGACAGGGGTCGGATTCTCGTTCATGGAGGTTCTCCCTCTAAAGCACAGAGCGCGCTCGGGCGTTCAAGCACGAATGGCAACGGATACGAATGGCAACGGATGATGACGGCGAGGGAGCCATCGAACCGGCGAGACGGCTGCGAGGGAGTCTTGCGTGCCGGAACGGCAGCCACTCAGCCCATCAGGGGGAGCGACGGCGGCATCACGACTCACGGCAACAGCCTGTCTCAGTACGGAGCGTTGGCGACCGGGGAAACCCGGTGACGAAGGGTATTAGACCTTGGGCGGCCGGAAGAGAGGGCAGCGGAAGGAAATGACGTGGAGATGCTCCGGCGACCGGAGGATGGTTTCGCATCGCTCTGGCTGGACGGAGAAAGAAAGCAGGGTCGGCACACAGGGAACCTTGGCGATGCTGCACATGGCACAGCCGCCGGGGCAAGGGCAGTGTGGCCCACATGGCCCCCTAGGGCAGTCCGGACAATCAGGACCGCAGGGGCAGTCCTCACGCTCCGACAGATCCGTGTCCGTCACGGCTGTCTGGGAGGTTTTCTTGGCGCAGTGCTGGCACTCCGTCGCATAAGGGCGAGACGGGGCTTTCCCTGTTTCGTCCGCTCTACTCGGCGTCTGCCGTGAGGTGCCGATGCCGTGGAGCAGTGCGGCGATGGCCATGTTAGCGTGCGTGTTGGCGGCGAAAAACGCCACCATGCACAGGCAGGACACCAGACGCAGCCACTTGCGCGACATGAAAAAAGGCTTCTCCGTGGCGAACGTCGTCTAACCCGTACCTTCGGGAAGGATGACAACTTCACTATCACCTTATCTTATTCGGCAAAATCGTTCAACGGCTTTCGGAAAAAGTGGATTCAGCCATGCCTCAAATCCTTTTACTCAGTTCGTACCAGGTTTGGCCGCGTCAGCGGCGCGCGTGAATGGCCAACGCGCCGCTGTCGCGGCAAACGAAGTCGTTCGCCATGCATTCAACGCGGATGTTTCAAACGCTCGCGCACCAGTTCGGGCAGATACTTCACCGGCAGCGTCCCATGCGCCAGCACCGCCTCGTGATAGCGCCCCAGCTCGAACTTGCCCTCCCTCTCGCGCTGCACCTCCTGACGCAAGCGATAAAACGCCATCCGGCCGACGAAGTACGTCGAGAGTTGACACGATGACTGCTTCGCGCGGATAATTTTCCCCAGCGCCTCGCCCTCCGACTGAAACGCCTCTTCCGTCAGGAACTTCAGCGCTTCCGCGTCGGTCATCGTCGTGCAGTGCATCTTGTGGTCGAGGATCGTGTTCGCGACCGCGCGCAGATAGAACTTCAGTTGATTGAGCCGTAACGGGATGCTGCCGTCGCCAAAGCCCTGATCGAGCATCATCTGCTCGGTGTAGACGGCCCAGCCCTCCGCGAAGACGCCCGAGAACAGCACGCGCCGCAACAGCGACGGATGGCGATTCGAGTATTCGAGTTGGACGTAGTGGCCGGGATACGACTCGTGGATCGACAAGATGTGGACCATGTGCTTGTTGTATTCTTCGAGGTAACTGCGTTTGCGGCGGTCGTCCCAGTCTCGCGGCGGCGGACTGATGGCGTAGACGCTCGCGGCGCGCGGGTCCAGCGGCGGCGCGTTGTTGAGATAGGCCACGGAGTTGCCGCGCTGGAACTCCGGCATTTCCAGTACCTGACAGCGGTCCGGCTCTGGCAGACGCAGGATGTCCTTGTCGGTGATGAACGCCTTGATTTGCTTGACGGCCGCGCTGATGTCCTTGACGAGATGCTCTTCCTTGCTTGTCTCGCGATTGTAGTGTTCGAGGACGCGCTGGATCGTCCGCCGCCTTCCCTCCTTATCGTCGGGTGGCAGCGCCTCCTTCGGAGCGACGACGCCCCACGACTGACGCGCGAGGACATAGAGATCGCGGCGAACGCGATCGAACTCCTCCTCGGCATCGCGGAAAACCTCGTCGGCCTTGCGGTCGATTTCGAGTTCCAACTCGAGTTTGCGAGCGAACTTCTCCTTGCCGATGCGCCATTCGCCCTTCGCCTTCGGCAGCAACTCTTTTTCGAGGAACTCCTGATATTCCGCGAGCGAATCCGCCCCCTTCGACGCGGCGGACTTCACCTTCTCCGTCAGAGGCGTCGAGCCGACAAGGTCGAGGAGGCCGGCCCGGTAGAAGCGGATTGCTCCTTGATTTTGCCGCATCGCCGTCTCGACATAGACGCGCGGCGTCTGGGCCGGATCGAGGCTGGCGCGGGCGGCGTCGAGTAACTTCGGCAATAGCCCCAGGCGCTTCAGACAACTGGCGACGACGGCCTCTTTCGGGCGCGTCGATTGCGTCAGGGGCAGATAAATCGCGTCGCTGAGGGACTCGTTGTAAATGCGCGGATCGGAGGCGTAACGGTCCAGGTTCTCATCGAGCCAGACGGAGCGCGTCAGGTTGTGGCGCAGGATCTCGAAGTCGATCTGGGCCGCGCGCGACAGTTTCTTGTAATCGATCTGTTTGGCGAGGGCGGCGAGCGTCTGGCGCGTGCGTTCGGTGTTGGCGGCGCGAGCCTTTGGAGAAAGTTCGTCGAGGAGGTCGTCGAAGCGTGAATCGCCGAGGCGCGTGGCCTCAAGCGGGCGAGCTTTGAACTCCTCTTCGAGATAGTTCTTGAAGAATTTCGCCAGACGAGCATCCTCGTCCTGGGCGTCCGCCGGCGAAACGAAGAGTCCGGTCATCAGCAGCACCGCGAAGTATCTCATCGCGTCCTCCCGTTGCAAAAGAGCCGCTTCCTTGAGGTCGCGGGTCGTCGTTAAAGTAGTTCGCGCTCTGGCCGGCTGCCAGGGGGATTCCTATTCTGACAGAACCGAATGAGGGTGAGTGGATGAGGCGGGACGAGGAGAGATTCCCGGACGCCCCTCTTGACGCTTCTTGCCTCAATCGCTACGGTTAAGCTTTCCTGAAAATCAGGATAACACGGCTTCGTGACGCGCGAAGGGGGAAGGAGTGTCCGGAATTAACATCGCTGGCATTAAAATCCGGATGGAAGCCTACGACCATGAGGTCCTCGACCGGACGGCTCTGGAGATTGTCGAGACGGCCAGGCAGACAGGCGCCGACGTTCACGGCCCGATTCCGCTGCCGACCCGCATCGAACGCTACACCGTCCTGCGAAGTCCTCATATCGATCGGAAGTCACGCGAACAGTTCGAGATTCGCACGCACAAGCGCTTGATCTACATCTATCAGCCCGACAACAAGACCATCGACGCTCTGAACAAGGGCATCAGTCTTCCGCCGGGAGTCGATCTCGAGATCAAGCCCATCAAGCGCTGAGCGCCGGCTCGCCGGGAACGGCATTCGACCGCTCCCTCCCGCCGTGATTCCCCGCTGGTTCGGCTCCTTTCGTCGTAACCAGATCGCGATTCTGAAGCAAACGCTTCGCCTGCCCTCCACTCGATGAGGAGGGGAGGAGCGAGGCGTTGTATTTGCCCGGCTGAAGGAAGTGTCATGATCACCCTTGATGTCGTCAATCGCCAGGGCGAGAAGGTCGGCACGATCGACGTCGATCCAGCCGAGTTCGGCGGCAAGATCAACAAGCAGTTGTTGCATGACGTCGTCCTCATGCACCTGACCAACCAGCGCGCCGGCACCCACTCGACGCTTCGCCGCGGCGAGGTGGCCGGCTCGACCAAGAAGCTCTTCAAGCAGAAGGGCACCGGCAACGCTCGCGTCGGCCCCCGCCGCACCAACAAGCGCAGGGGCGGCGGCACGGCCAAGGGCCCCAAGCCGCGCGACTACGAGTATCATCTGCCGAAGAAGGCCGTCCGTCTCGCGACGCGCATGGCCGTGCTGAGCCGGCTCCTGGACAAGGAAGTCGTCGTCATCGACGACCTGAAACTGACCGAGATCAAGACGAAGGACGTGGCGGCGCTTTTCAAAACGCTGAAACTGACCGGCGTGAGCTGCCTTGTCGGCACGGCCGAGCCGGACGCGATGCTCTACAAGTCGGCCCGAAACATTCCCGGCGTTGAGGTCCAGCCCACGTCGCAGTTCAACACCTACGGCGTGTTGCGGCCCAAACGGCTGCTGCTGACGAGGGCCGCGCTTGAGGCCCTGCGAAAGCCGGCCCCGGCAGAGAAGGCGGTGAGCTGACATGGCAACGAACTTCCCGCAAAACCCGATCGGACCGAAGCTCGAGGCGCATACGGTGATCCTCCAGCCGATCGTTACCGAGAAGAGTACGCATCAATCGCAGCATCGCGGGGCCTATCCGTTCCGCGTCAATCAGTGGGCGTCGAAGCTCCAGATCAAGGCGGCGCTTGAAGAGTTGTTCAACGTTCGCGTCGATAAGGTGCGGACGCAGAATCGCAAGGGCAAGGTCAAGCGCGACCGCCGCCGTCGCGAGACGAAGCTGTCGAGTTGGAAGAAGGCCATCGTCACGCTCCACAAGGACAGCCCGGCCATTGAATTCTTCTAAGAAAAGCTTTCAGCCATCAGTTCTCTGCCGAAGAGAGTGATGCTGAAAACTGACGGTTGAAAGCTAATGGAAGGTGCATCATGGGAATTCGTCAATACAAGCCGACAACGCCGGGACGGCGCGGGGGTTCGGTCAGCGACTTCAAGGACCTGACCAACGGCAAGACCAACAAGCCCGAGAAGACGTTGCTGGAACCCGCTCCGAAGAAGGGCGGACGCAACAATCAGGGCTTTATCTGCACGCGCTTCCGGGGCGGCGGGCACAAACGCATGTATCGTGTCATCGACTTCAAGCGTACCAAGGACGGCGTCTGGGCCGACGTCGTCTCCATCGAATACGATCCGAATCGCACTGCCCGCATCGCGCTGCTGAAATACGAGGACGGGACCAAGACGTATATCCTCGCGCCTCAGGGACTCGAAGCGGGCGAGCGCATCATCAGCGGCGAGGAAGTGGAGCCTCGCGTCGGCAACTGTCTGCCTCTGCGGAAGATCCCGCTCGGTATGACGATTCACAATCTCGAATTGCAGCCGGGACGCGGCGGCCAGGTGTGCCGGGCGGCAGGCGCCAGCGCCACGCTGACGGCTCGTGACGGCCCCTGGGCTCAGATTACTCTGCCGTCGGGAGAGGTTCGCCGTATCAGTTCCGCCTGCCGGGCGACGATCGGCATGATCGGGAATACCGATCACATGAACGTCTCGCTCGGCAAGGCCGGCCGGAAACGCTGGATGGGCCGCAAGCCGCACAATCGCGGCACCTCGATGAACCCCGTCAGCCATCCGATGGGCGGCGGTGAAGGACGAAGCGCGGGCGGACGGCATCCCTGCAGTCCGACGGGCGTCCTCGCCAAGGGCGGCAAGACGCGCAACAAGAGGAAGCCATCGAACTCGTCGATCATCCGCCGCCGGCCCGCGGGTCCGCATTATGCGGAGAGGTAAGGCGAGGGAGGCCGCTTGCGGCTTTGCAGAAGATTGCAAAGCCGCGAGCGGCAAGAAAAGTTGGACGATGGCGCGATATTTACTATAAAGGTACTTTTTCCTCCTCGCGGAGTCGAAGGATATGAGCCGCTCGTTGAAGAAAGGTCCCCACGTTGACGAGCGGCTGCTCGCCAAGGCGCTCCGCCAGCAGCGCGGGGGCAAGAAGGAGCCGATCCAGACCTGGTCGCGCGATTGCACCATCGTGCCGGAGTTCATCGGCATTACCTTCGCCATCCACAACGGCCGGCAGTTCATGAAGCTGTATGTGACGGAGGACATGGTCGGGCACAAGCTCGGCGAATTCGCTCCGACGCGTACCTTCCGCGGTCATAGTGGCGGCAAGAGCAAGGCCGCCAAGGCGTGAGGATACCCATGCAATACAAGGCCATCTATCGCTTCGCGGACATGTCGGCTCGGAAGATCCGCCCGTTCGCGACTCTCATCCGCGGCCGCACCGCCGATGAGGCCCTCGAAATGCTTCGCTTCCTGCCCAACAAAAGCGCCCGGTTGCTGGAGCAGGTACTCAAGAGCGCCCTGGGCAACGCCGAGGATCGCGGAGCACACGACATCGAGGATCTGGTCGTCGTCGAGTCACGCGTGGATGGCGGGCCGATGTTCAAGAAGGGCATGCCGCGAGCGCGTCACCAGATGTTCCTGGTTCGCCGGCGCTTCTCGCACATTCATGTGACGGTCTCGGATGGTGCGGAAGGTGAGGCGTGATTCGACCTGAACAGCCCGACGCATATGCAAGGGCCTAGGAGAGGGTGTTCGTTATGGGGCAGAAAGTTCGGCCCACCGGTTTCCGCACCGGCATCATGACCGACTGGCAATCCACCTGGTATGCCAGCAAGAAGGATTTCTCGGATCTTCTCCTCGAAGACCTGAAGATCCGCAAGTACGTCAAGCTCCATAAACGCTATTCCAGCGCGCAGATCGCGAGGATTAAGATTCACCGCACGCGCGAGAAAGTCGTCGTCTTCATTCACTCGGCCCGCGTCGGCGTCATCATCGGCAAGAAGGGCCAGGAGATCGACAAGTTGACGACGGAGTTGGAGAACCTCACCCATCGTCGCGTCGAGATCAAGACGATGGAGGTCAACAATCCGCAGATCGACGCCCAACTCGTCGCGGAAGATTTGGCCGAGCAACTTCAGAAGCGCCAGAGTTTTCGCCGGACGCTGAAGAAGGCTCTTGAGGCCGGCATGGAGAACGGGGCCAAGGGCATCCGCATTCAGATGTCGGGCCGGCTCGGCGGCTCGGAAATGGCTCGCTGTGAGACCGGCATGCTGGGCAGCATTCCACTCTCGACGCTGCGAGCGCGGATCGAGTTCGGCTTCGCCGAGGCCAAGACGGCGCAGGGGCACATCGGCATCAAGGTGTGGATGAACAATGGCGACTATCTGGTCGTCGAGGAACTTCCGCCGCCGGCAGCGGGTGGCGGGCAGCGCGATCGCCGCCGAGGTCCCCGGCAACCGAGACGCTGAAAGATGTCATTTGTCCAATGTCAACTGTCCACCGTTGAGGACAGAGGACAAGCGACGTAGGAGTCCATCATGCCGTTGATGCCCAAGCGTGTGAAATTTCGCAAGACCTCGCGTGGCGTCATTCGTGGCAACGCTCAGCGCGGCAACACCGTGACGCACGGCGAGTTCGGATTGCAGTCCCTCGACGCCGGCTGGTTGAGCGCTGAGGCCATTGAGGCCGGTCGTATCACCGCGACGCACTCGGTCCGCGGCGAAGGACGCCTTTACATTCGCGTCTTCCCGCACAAGTCGGTGACCTCCATTCCGCTCGAAACCCGCATGGGCAAGGGCAAGGGCGAACCGGAGTTCTGGGCGGCGGTCATCCGTCCGGGCATGGTGCTGTTCGAGATCGGCGGGTTGCCCGAGGCGGCGGCGCGCGATTGCCTGGCCCGTGTGGCGTACAAGATGCCGTTCCGCTGCCGCTTCGTCAGCCGGCGGCCGAGTGTGTGAGACTGGGGCTGGGGGTTGGGGTGAGGGGAAACGATATCATGAAACCGGCGCAGGTCCGCGAAATGAGCGATGAGCAGCTCGCCTTGACGATCAAGGACAGCATCAAGCATCTGTTCCAGTTGCGTTTCCAGTCCGCAACCGAGCGCCTGGAAGCGCCGAGCGAGATCAAGAAGGCGAAGCGCGACATTGCCCGCCTCAACACCATCCAACGGCAACGGGAGCTGGCTGCCCAGACGAAGGCGGCCGAGGGAGCGAAGGCGAATGGTTGAACAAGTGGCTGAACATGCCGAGCGCGGCCGGCGTCGCACCGAGGTTGGCGTCGTCACCCGCGACAAGATGGACAAGACCCGGCGCGTCGAGATTCCACGCCTGGTCAAGCATCCGCGCTACGGCAAGTACATGCGCCGGCGGACGATCTGCTACGTCCACGATGAACGGAACGAGTCGCGCATCGGCGACAAGGTCGAAATCATGGAGACCCGGCCGCTGTCGAAGATGAAGAGTTGGCGGCTGGTTCGCGTTGTCGTCAAAGGACCGGGCGCACCCGAAGTCATCAAGACCCCCGAGACGGCCATCGCTCCGGCTCCGGCGACGTAATACCTCGTGGAGTCACGAAACGGCTTCACGAAGACGGGAGATTTGTCATGATCCAGATGTATACCTACCTTGACGTCGCGGATAATACCGGCGCCAAGGAGTGCATGTGCATCAAGGTGTTGGGCGGCACGCGGCGTCGCTATGCGTCGATTGGCGACGTCATTGTCGCCAGCGTCAAGAAGGCGATTCCCGGCTCGGAGGTCAAGACGGGAGAGGTCGTCAAGGGCGTGATTGTCCGCACCAAGAAGGCCCGGCGGCGCGACGACGGCAGTTACGTCCGCTTCGATAGCAATGCGATGGTGCTGATCGACAACGAGTTGAATCCGCGCGGCACGCGCATCTTCGGGGCGGTGGCTCGCGAACTGCGCGAGCGGAAGTTCGTCAAGATCGTGAGCCTGGCGGCGGAAGTGGTTTGAAGCGAGAACCCCGCATCAGGGCGTCCATTGCGGGAGAGGATCATCATGGCGAACAGCGCTCGATTGTATGTGAAGTATCAGAACGAAATCACTCCCCATCTGGTGGAGAAACTGGCCCGCACGAACAAGCACAGCTTGCCGCGGCTCCAGAAGATCGTCGTCAACATGGGCGTCGGCAAGGCGCTCCAGGACAAGAACCGGCTGGAGCAGTCGGCTGAGCAACTCGGGCAGATCACCGGCCAGAAGCCGCAGATCACTCGGGCCAAGAAGGCCATCAGCGCCTTCCGGCTTCGGGAGGACAACGAGATCGGTTGCCGGGTGACACTGCGGGGCCAGCGGATGTACGAGTTCCTCGATCGGCTCATCTCGGTGGCTTTGCCCCGTATTCGAGACTTTCGCGGACTCAATCCGAAGAGCTTCGACGGACAGGGCAACTACAACATGGGACTGACCGAACAGGCCATTTTTCCGGAGATCGACCCGGACAAGTTGAACTTCACGCAGGGGATGGACGTGACCTTTGTCACCAACACGAAAAGCGACGATGAGTCCCGCGAGCTTCTGCGGGGGTTCGGGATGCCGTTCCGCGAGAGTTGATTTTTCTTTGCCGCTTGCGGCTTAGCGGAGTAAACTGCTAAGCCGCAAGCGGCAAAGACAACAGGCAACTGAGATAACCCATGGCGATTGAATCCAAACGTGTCCGGTTTCAGCAGCAGATGAAGGCTTTCGAGAAGCACGTTCGTGAAGTGAAGGCGGCTGCGGACGAACGCCGTGAACCGGACAAGACGAAGATGATGCTGCCGCGCGAGATCATTCGCATCCGTCTCCGCTGCAAGATTTGCGGCCGGCCTCGGGCCGTCTATCGCAAGTTCGGCATCTGCCGAATTTGCTTCCGCAACATGGCCAGCGATGGGCTGATCCCCGGCGTCAAAAAGGCGAGTTGGTAAGAGATAAACAACCATGATGACCGACCCCCTCGCGGACATGCTCACCCGCATCCGCAACGCCGCCAAGATCGAACGTCCGGTCGTGGACATGCCCGCCACCGGCCTGAAGATCAACGTCGCCCAGGTCCTCAAAGACGAGGGCTTTGTGGCCGACTACAAGATCGGTCTGCTCGAGCGCGACGACACGGGGCATTCCTCGTTCGTCGATACGAAG